>SFMO01000155.1 GCA_004554385.1 Ruminococcus flavefaciens | reverse complement strand
TAATATAAGAAATGATATTTGTACATCGCTTACAGCGCGATAAGTACGCCGAGCCCATGAACGGGATTCCAAAGGGACTGTGTTCCTTTGGCGGAGTGACTCCCCATAAGATGGGGAGATGTCCGAAGGACAGAGGGGACGGACCGGTAAGGTCAGAGGCAGCGCCTCTGGTCGCTGTTCACAGCTTTCAGAGAACAGCAAAACAATACGAAGGCGCCTCGCAAGGGGTGAATCAAAAAACAGTCCGGTGGACTGTTTTTTGAGAGGGGACGCCTTGTAAGAGAAGGCGTCCCCTACAATTGGCTAACGGCTGACGGCTAAAATCTCGTATCCGCCCACAGGTCTTATTGTCAGTACACAGCAACTGCCATCGCCGAATACACGGTCCATTTCCGCAGCATAATCAGCAGCAAGATAGCTTGGCACAAATGCCTGCACAGTTCCTGCAAAGCCGCCGCCATGAACTCTCACAACTCCGTTTTCACCGAGGAATCGCTTGCTCAGCATAATGGCAAGAGGTATCTGCTGTAACTGAGGCGTCTTGTTTGAGTAAAGATTCTGAAGCAGCTCTGCCGAGGAAGTCCCCGACTCGCTGACAAGACGGAAGAATCTCTCCGTATCACCGTCTGCAAGCGCCTGCGCTTCCTCTGCCGCACGTGTATTCTCGGCAAAGAAATGAGCTGCACGAAGGAGCTCCCTGTCAGTGCATACCTCTCGCAGCTTCGGGAGCTTGCTGTAAAACTCCTCCTCGTCGGCTTCACGAAGGCAGCCGCAGCCAAGTACCTCCGCCACATGTTCCATTTCCGAAGATACCGCACTGTACTCGGCGGACAGATCAGCGTGGCTTCCCTTGGTGTCGGTTATACACACAGAGTAGCCTGCACGTTCAAAATCAAAATCCACACCGGTAATCCTCGGAGCGTCGGGCTCCTCGAAATCTATGGCGACAAAGCCTCCGTATGCGCACACAGTCTGATCCATAAGTCCGCTTGCTTTGCCGAAATAGACCTTTTCAGCATACTGCCCTATAGCAGCAAGCTCCACAGGAGACGCAGCTCCGCCGTTGTACTGATTATTTATAATAGTCCCGATAAGTATCTCAAATGCAGCCGATGAAGAAAGTCCGCTTCCGCTGAGCACGTCTGATGTTATATAGACGTCAAATCCGCCCGCCTTCGCACCCATTTCAGCAAATCTTTCTGCAATTCCGCGGATAAGTGCCGCAGAAGTCCCCTTCTCCTCCTCTTTCACACCAAGCTCGTCAAGGGACACGGCTATCTGAGGGTAGCCCTCCGAGTTCACGCGTATCACGCCCTCCTCATGGAACGAGACTATGGCTATCATGTCGAGACTAACTGCTGCCGCCAGTACACAGCCGTTCTGATGGTCTGTGTGATTTCCGCCTATCTCCGTGCGTCCCGACGCCGAATATACGTGTATCTCGCTGCAATCAGGCTTCATTCTCGAAAAATTCTCTGCCGCACTGAGGTAACGTGCTCTTGCACGAAGTACAGCTCTTTCACTGCTCCCGTAGAGCATGCGGAACTGTTCGTCAAAGACTCCTTCAGATATTCCGTTTAAAAGCTCATAAAAATTCATACCAACAGCTCCTTTTAAGTTATAATTTAAGGTGAATAAGCAGACAAAGTCGTTATGCCAAACGCATGCTCAACAACAAAAACGGCTTTATACAGCTTTTAAAGCCGTTTTTTGTTGTCAAAGTGCAAGAAAAATAAAAACATCTTAAATTTTTCTTGCACTTTGTTTTGCCCTTACAGGGCAAAATGAGCATGGCATGCAGAAATTCCGATGCTTCTAACGAAGTTCGCAGCAATGTCCGCCACACGGCGGTTATTGGATTCACATTAATTATACACCTATATAGCAGAATAATCTATAATTTTGTGTTAATTCTTGCGTGTAGAATAAATAAGGCTGAAATAGTGCATTTTCACGAAATTACTTAAATTTTCTAAAAGCTATTGACTTAATTACAAACTCACGTTATAATTTAATTAATCCATCATCAAGGATTAACTAAAGGAGTTTTATATGGCGGATATTAAAATCATTGGAGCTGACCTGCCTTCAATACCGTGGCAGGATAAGCCCTCAGGCTGTACCTCCCCCGTGTGGAGATACACAGGAAACCCCATAATCAACAGGAACCCACTGCCGGATGTATCAAGGATATTCAACAGTGCAGTTATGCCATTTGAAGACGGATATATAGGCGTATTCCGCGGCGAACAGCGCAATGGCATCCCTCATATCTATCTCGGCAGGAGCAAGGACGCCCTTCACTGGGAGTTTGACGCAGAAAAAATACCCTTCACAGATAAAAACGGCAAGCCATTCATGCCGCTCTATGCCTATGACCCACGTCTTGTAAAGGTGGACGACACCTACTATATAATGTGGTGTCAGGACGCATTCGGTCCGACAATAGGTATTGCCAGAACAACCGATTTCACGCGGTTTGAGCGCATTGAGAACCCATACCTTCCATACAACCGCAACGCAGTGCTTTTTCCGCGCAGGATAAACGGCAGATTCGTTATGCTGTCACGTCCATGCGACAACGCTCACACCGCTTTCGGAGATATTTTTCTCTCTGAAAGTCCCGACATGGAATTCTGGGGCCACCACCGCCATGTCATGGGACCATCCGATAACTGGTGGGAAAACCTTAAAATAGGCGGCGGAGCTGCACCTATCGAGACCGATAAGGGCTGGCTGCTGTTCTATCACGGTGTAGTGAACACCTGCAACGGCTACGTCTACAGCATAGGCGCGGCTATACTGGACACAGATGAACCCTCAAAAGTACTTCACCGCTGCGAAAACTACCTGCTTACTCCCGAAGAGGAGTACGAGGAGCGCGGCTTTGTACCTAATGTATGCTTCCCATGTGCTGCACTGACAGACGCTGCAACGGGACGTATCGCAATTTATTACGGCTGTGCTGACAGCTATGTGGGCGTCGCATTCACTACAATAAGTGAAGTGTACGACTATATACTCGCTCACGATAAGCTTCAGCCCGGTGACGATTCTATCGGAATAAGATAATTTACTTTTCGAGCCTTCAGACAATTTGTCCGAAGGCTCGACGTTTTTATCAATAATAGCTGTTTGCAGCCTTTTTATCCTTGTGTATCCATATCGGAACAAGTATAGCTGTCAGTATTACAGCAAATATGATGGTATAGAGAATTACGCCTTTGATATAGCTGAAACGCAGAGCAAATGACAGAGCATTGCCGTCGGTAGTTTCAACGTGCTTTGAGGTTACGCTGGCAAAGCCATAGCTTGTTTTGTCATACCTCTGCTCACTATTTGAAAAATCAGCCTTCTTCATTAAGTCACGTGCTGCCTTGTCTGTTTTCAGCTTGCCGTCGTATACGTCTTTCATCTTTTTGTACAGCGATACTGAGGAATTTCTCAGGTCATCCTCCACCAAGACATTATCATATACGTAAATGTTTTCGCCTGAGACGATCTCGCCCTCGCATTGAAACTCAAAGCTCTGTATTGCATTTTTATCCCAATCAAGGAATGTCATTTTCTTAGGTCTGACAATATTATCCTCATCAACGGAGTATTCGTCAAGCCTTATTTTGCTATACTGCCTTTTTTCAAGGACACTGAACAGCTCCTTAGCATTGCTCTGAGCGCAAAGCTCCCTGACATCAATAAGTCCCACAGGAAACTTAATATAGCTTGCCGAAGCACCTTTGTCATCATAAGCAACATTGAATATGCCTGATGATACCTGCGTTGTGCCCTCCTTATCGAAGAACACCATGGACTGCTCCATAGTGAAGTTGAGAAACAGGAAGTTATATCCGAATTTTGTGTGATTATAAAGTCGCCCGTCACTGAGCAGAGCGCGGATAGTAAGTAAAGAAAGACCGTTGGACTTTGCGGTCCCGTCTGTATCATCTATGACCGTCGGATGGAGGATCATATTCGTTCTTTTAGAGTATCCGTTCAAAGACCTGGCCATTTCACCTGCTGCAACATGACTGACTATAAAGGCACCTGCCGCATTGATGAGAAATTCCAGGACCAGCATAATGGACAGCCAGAGTAACGCTCTTTTTATGATCTTCATATCAATATTTCCCTTTCATAGTAACCCCAAATATCATAAGACGATTATATATTATTTTTATCCAAAAGTCAAGCAGAAGGGGTACACTGCAAAAAAGCATCAAAACCAATGTGCAAAAATGATCTTTTGCCTTTAACAACAGTATCTGCTTCGTCATTTTTACTAAGGGTATCTCCGTCAATTTGATGAAAAAGGGATATTTTTGTTGTAATTATGCACAAATTTCAATGTTAAAAATTGTCCGCTATGTGCTATCCTTGCGAAATTCACTGTGCTATTCTTCATTTCCGCAAAAAATACTTGCAGTTTTTTGTGAAATATGATAAAATATAGTGATACTTGAAAATGACAATAAAAAATACATAGTACTATTAATAAAGGAGAAACATATGGCAAAGATAAAAGCGGCTGTGATCTTCGGTGGTACTGCACGGGAACACGCCCTTTCACTGGCTTCTGCCGCAGAAGTTATACAGAACATACCACGTGACAAATATGAGGTAGTCTGCATCGGCATAACCCGTAAGGGACGCTGGCTTTTCTTCCCCGGTTCACCCGAGGAAATAGCTGACGGATCGTGGGAACAGAATACCGACTGCACTTCCGCATTCATCTCACCCGATCCTCTCCACAGAGGTATAATCACCATCGAAAACGGTGAGACATCAGTAAAGAAAATAGACGTCGTTCTCCCGATACTTATGGGCAAGCGCGGCGGTGACGGCACTATACAGGGACTTCTCGACCTGTCAGGCATCCCCTATGTGGGAAGCGGAGTGCTCACCTGTGCTTCATGTATGGATAAGTCACATACCCATATGGTCATGGACGATTACGATATAAAGACTCCCGAGTGGGAGCTCATCACTCAGCGCGAGATCAATGAGCTCGACAGAAGATGCTCCGAGATCGCCGCAAGATTCGGCTATTCCCTGGTAGTAAAGCCTGCAAACAGCGGAAGCAATTCAGGCGTAAGCTTCGTAAACACTCCCGAGGAGTTCATGGCAGCCGTAAAATTAGCCTTCTCCAATGACAACAAGGTAATAGTTGAGAAATACGTCAGAGCACGTAAGCTTGAAGCAGCCGTTTTCGGCTATGATACTCCTGTCTGCTCACCCATAGGAGAGATAATCGCCGACCACAAGATCTACGACCCGAGAGACTTCAACGTAAGCTCGGGAGATGATCTCACTATCCCTGCGGACATTTCTCCCGAAACTGAGAAGAAGGCGCGTGAGATCGCCGTAACAGCCTTCAAGGCTCTGGGCTGCAGAGGCATGGCAAGAGTAGACCTATTCCTCACCGATGACGGTGACCTGCTCCTCAACAAGATCGGTACTATGCCGGGACTCAGAAGCTCCAGCGTTTTCTCAAAGCTCATGGAACAGCTTGGCTACGACCATGAAGAGCTCATAGATATGCTCCTCGAACAGGCTGTGGAAAACTCGGACAGAACATACTGATCCATAAAAATACAGACATTAAGGAGATAACTTTGAAAAATAACGTATTGATCTCTCTTACCAGCATACAGTGGCAGGAGGACGAAAAAAGCAAAACTGAGCTCCTCACCAAAGCAAGCCTCACACGTGAGAACGGATGGGATATAATATCCTATGAGGACACTTCAGCTACAGGCTTCGAGGGCTCTGTCACCACGATCAGGGTGGACAACAGCAAAAATGCCTCCATCACACGTGAGGGCACAGCAAATTCAGTCCTGTCCCTTGAGATCGGACGCAAGCATTTCTGCCAGTACGGCACTCCATACGGCAATCTGCAGATAGGCGTCTATACCCACGCTATAGAAAATACTCTCGCCGAAAACGGCAGACTGTATCTCAAATATACACTTGATCTTAATTCCTCGTATCTTTCAGATAATGAGATAATCATGACAGTACAGGCTCAGAACTGAGCCCGAAAGAAAGGATAGATAAAATGTCAGACCTTATCAATTCCGCTTCCCTGCGCCTCAGAGAGATAATCATCGAAGCTCTCGGAGTTCTTGTGGCTGAGGAAGCCATCCCTGCAGTTCCACTGCCGGATTTCAACATCGAGATCCCTGCGGATAAGTCCCACGGTGATTTTGCCGCCAATACCGCTATGGTTTGTGCAAAGGCACTGAAAATGCCGCCAAGAAAGATAGCTGAGCTCATATGCGAAAAGCTCTGCCTTGAAGGCACTATCTTTGAAAAGGCAGAGGTTGCAGGTCCAGGATTCCTCAACTTCTTCCTCGGCAGAAGTTGGTTCTCGGACGTAGTAAGAAATGTCCTTGAAGAGGGCGGCAACTACGGAAAGACCGAGCTTGGCAAGGGAAAAAGAGTTCTCGTTGAGTTCGTTTCCGCAAACCCTACAGGTCCTATGCATATCGGCAACGCAAGAGGCGGAGCCATCGGAGACTGTCTCGCAAGTGTGCTCCAGTGGGCAGGCTATCACGCAGAGCGTGAGTTCTACGTTAACGACGCAGGCAACCAGATCGAGAAATTCGGCAAGTCTCTGGAGCTCAGATACCTTCAGCTCTGCTCCCCTAAGGGACAGGAGCTCATGGCTCAGTACAAGGACGACGCCGATAAGCTCTGCTCTGTTATCTACGAAGGCAGCGGTGAAGGCGGAGAGTTCGAGATGCCTGAGGACGTTTACCTCGGTACAGACATCATCGAACATGCAAAGAATTTCTACGACATAAACGGCAAGGCTATGGAAAGCGTTTCCGAGGAGGAGCGCCGCAAGGCTCTTGTTGATTACGCTCTTCCTATTAATATAGCAGGTCTTGAACGTGACCTCAAAAAATACCGCATCGTTTATGACAACTGGTTCAGAGAGAGCACAGTTCACGAAAAGAACGAGACAAAGCTGGTAGTGGACAAGCTCATGGAAGCAGGAAAGGCTTATGAGCAGGACGGCGCTATATGGTTCAAGGCTACCGAGTACGGCATGGATAAGGACTTCGTTCTCAAGAGAAGCAACGGTCTTTACACATATATCGTTCCCGACATCGCTTACCACTACAACAAGCTGGTAACACGTAACTTCGACAAGGCTATCAATGTTCTCGGCGCTGACCACCACGGCTATGTTCCGAGACTCAAAGCCGCACTCAACGCTCTCGGAGTTGACGAGACAAAGCTTGACGTTGTTCTCATGCAGATGGTAAGACTTGTCCGCAACGGCGAAACAGTTAAGCTCTCAAAGAGAAGCGGAAAGGCTATCACACTGGTAACTCTTCTCGACGAGATACCGATAGATGCCGCACGTTTCTTTTTCAATCTCCGTGAGGCAAATTCACAGTTTGAGTTTGACCTCGGTCTGGCTATCGAGAAGACCTCACAGAACCCTGTATACTATGTTCAGTACGCTCATGCAAGAATTTGCAGCATGCTCAGGGCTCTCGCTGAGGAAGGCATAAATGTTCCCGATTCCGCAGACCTCGACCTTCTCTCTGATCCCCGTGAGATCGAGCTTATCCGTCATCTGGCTTCTCTCCCCAAGGAGATAGACCTTGCGGCTAAGACCTACGATCCTGCAAAGATCACAAAGTATACTATCGATCTGGCTACACTGTTCCACCGCTTCTACGATGCCTGCAGCGTAAAAAATGCAGAAAGCGAACAGCTCAGAGACGCTCGAATTCTTCTCAGTGTGGCAGTACGTCAGGTACTGAAAAACACACTGGAGATACTCAATATCACCTGTCCCGAGAAGATGTAACAATTACAATTCAAGCTGTAAAAATTACAGCTCGGTTACAAAGAAATACATTTCTTTGTGCAAGATAAACAAAAATCAATATATCGTTAAGTCATGTTTGTGAGCCTTCGGACGAGAGTTAACAGTTTGTTAACAAATTGCAGCTGAAAATGTGTTACAATTTGTAATATGTTGAGGAGCAAAACGCTCCCCTGCTCTCCTTGAAGGTCCGCTCAAAATAAAAACTAAGTTTTTTAGAGAAAGGATGTAAATCATGTCCAACAGATTATTTCAGGGTTTAGTTCATCAGATGCGCGATTCTATCGACGCTACTATCGGTGTTGTCGACGAGACAGCTACCATCATCGCCTGCAGCGATCTTACACGTGTAGGTACTACAAATGAATTCGTATCTCTGGATCTCAGCGATTCACACGATATCTTTATCCGCGACGGCTTCACATACAAGCCCTTCGGTTCAAGAGTAAAGCCCGATTACGCCGTTTTCGTTGAGGGCGTAGACGACGCTGCTGCTAAATATGCAAGCATTCTTGCTATCGCACTTTCAAATATTAAGCAGTACTACGATGAGAAGTATGACAGAAACAACTTCATCAAGAATGTTATCCTCGACAATGTTCTCCCGGGAGATATTGTCATCAAGGCAAGAGAGCTCCACTTCAATGCCGAGATCAGCCGTGCTGTATTCCTTATCAGAATAATCTCAGCTAACGACATCTCCGCATACGATGTTATCCAGAACCTCTTCCCTGACAAGAACAAGGACTTCGTTTTCAATATCACTGAAACAGATATCGTTCTCGTCAAGGAGCTCAAGAGCGCTGTAGATTCAAAGGATCTCGAAAAGCTTGCCCGCTCTATCGCTGACACTCTCAGCAGCGAGTTCTATACAAGAGTAAATGTTGGTATAGGTACTGCCGTTGTCGGCGTTAAGGATCTTGCACGTTCATTCAAGGAAGCTCAGATGGCTCTTGAGGTCGGCAAGGTATTCGATACAGACAAGGTAATCGTAAGCTACGACAACCTCGGTATCGCTCGTCTTATCTACCACCTCCCCACAACTCTCTGCGAGACATTCCTCCACGAGGTGTTCAAGGTGGGAAGCATCGAGTCACTGGATCACGAAACTCTCTTCACTATCCAGAAATTCTTCGAAAACAACCTGAATGTATCAGAGACTTCAAGAAAGCTCTTCGTTCACAGAAATACTCTCGTTTACAGACTTGAAAAGATCAAGAAGCTCACAGGTCTCGATCTCCGTGAATTCGATCACGCTATCATCTTCAAGATAGCTCTCATGGTAAAGAAGTACCTGTCCGCTAATCCTGTCAAGTTCTGATAGATTCTCAAAGGGGTATATGAGAACTTTTTGAGGGGCGGCACTCCGCCCTCTACAGATTAAGGTAGGTGTAACCCATTGGTAGAACTTAAAAACGTATCCGTGACCTACTCAAGCGGCGTTGACGCTTTGAACAACGTCAGCCTGAAGATAAATGACGGTGATTTTGCCTTCGTTGTAGGTTCATCAGGTGCGGGAAAAAGTACTATGATCAAGCTGCTTCTTAAGGAAATAGACGCAACAAGCGGTGTTGTCACCGTCAACGGCTATAACCTCAATAAGCTCAAGAAAAGAAAGATCCCCGAATTCCGCCGTACCCTCGGCTTTGTATTCCAGGATTTCCGTTTGATCCCGTCTATGACTGTTTATGAGAACA
This sequence comes from Ruminococcus flavefaciens, assembly GCA_004554385.1. Lineage (GTDB taxonomy): Bacteria > Bacillota > Clostridia > Oscillospirales > Ruminococcaceae > Ruminococcus > Ruminococcus flavefaciens_T. The sequence continues at coordinate 42,923 of SFMO01000155.1, read as the reverse complement.
TCGCTTTCGTTCTCAGAGTTATCGACGCCCCCATCAAATACATACGCAAAAGAGTCCCTTACGTTATAAGCCTTGTAGGACTCCACGCAAAGACAAACTCTTACCCTGATGAGCTCTCAGGCGGCGAAAAGCAGCGTGTGGCTATTGCCCGTGCGCTGGTAAACGACCCACAGCTCATTATTGCTGACGAGCCTACGGGTAATATCGACCCCGAGCTCTCCTATGAAATAGTTGAGCTGCTCAAGGGCATAAACGATCAGGGTACTACAATACTCATGGTAACCCATGAGCACGATCTGGTTCGTCACTTCGGCGGACGTATCATCAATATCACCGACGGCGAGATCGTCTTCGATGAGGTCATCACAGGTACAGGAGACGAACTCCTCACAGACGCAGAGCCCGAGATCACTCCCGAGGCTATGGCAGCCGCTATAAGCGAAGCCGAGGCCGCAGAGGATACTCAGGGCGATGAAAGCGTCAACACCGAAGAGGCTATCGATCTTCCTATCGAAAATATGACCGCTGACGACATCATTTCAGCTATCGGCGGTATCCCAGATACTTCCGAAAAAACCGAAAAGGAACCTATGCAGAAGCTTGCAGATAATATCGATGTCGATATATCGCCAAGGGCTGAACCTACGGGTGAAACTCCCGAGGAGATGCTCGCCGCACTCACAGAAAAAACTGAAGGAGGTGCGGAATGAAAATAAGCGGTATAAGATACCTCGCCGATCAGGGCGTGGAGAATATCTGGAAGAATAAAATGATGGCGTTCGCTACCTTCTGCGTTCTGCTTATCTCTCTCCTTCTCGTCGGGATCGCAGGTCTGTTCTATATCAACCTCAATTCCATGATAAAAGGTCTGGGAAGCCAGAACGAAGTAGTCGTACTGATGAACGTCGGCACTACCGAGGAGCAGAACTCTGCCGCTGAGGAGGCTATCAAGGCTCTCCCCAATATCGATAAGGTGCAGTTCGTTTCCAAGGAGGACGCTCTCGCAAGACAGAGAGCAAGCCTTCCAAATGCTGAAAAGATCTTCGACGAGTACATCGGAAGCGATGCAAGCTTTATGCCTGACGGCTTCAGTGTTACTGTCAAGAATACCGACAAGATAACAGAGACCACCGATAAAATAGGAGCTATCGCAAATGTCCAGAGCGCCTCTGCTTCACCGCAGGTCGCTGAGTTCCTCAGAGAGCTCAGAAAGGTGGTATCTCTCATTGCAGGTGCGATCATCATCGCCCTTGCTGTTGTTTCAATGATCATTATCTCCAATACCACCAAGGCAAGCGTTTTCGCCCGCCGTGAGGAGATACAGATAATGAAGTACGTCGGCGCTACAAACGCCTTTATCAGACTCCCATTCTTCGTTGAGGGTATGGTAACGGGCTTCTTCGCAGGCGCAGGTGCTTACTTCATAACATGGGCTATTTACAGCTCTGCTTACAACATGATAAAGGAACAGGGTATGCTGATGAATACCTTCGGCGTAAGCAGCCTTATCCCCTTCGATAAGATCAGGCTCTACGTCATTCTCGGATACCTTGTATCAGGCGCACTCATCGGTGCTCTCGGAAGTGTTGTAAGCACAAGAAAACATATCGATGTATGATATGCTCACAGTGAATTGAATAATATGAAATCTTACTATGAAAGGAGTGTGCTTTCGGACAGCAAACACCTGTCCGTTACGCAGCTTAATTATGGAAAAGCTACATATGTTTAAGAAGGTCATCTCGTTTGTGACCAGCTCAGCTCTCGCTGTTGCACTCATCTCGTTCTATCCTTCTGCTGACGGCAGAAATATCAACAATGCTTCTGCAAAGACCATCGCAGAGATGCAGGAGGAGATCAAAGCTAACAAGGAAACTATCAGTGAGCTCCAGAACCAGCTCGATGCCCTCGCAGGCAACAAGGCTGAGGAGCAGCAATACCAGTCACTTCTCTACGATCAGATAGACGTTATACAGACAAACATCGACCTTCTCAACAAGGAACTTGAGAATATTAACACAGATATCGAAAGCGCTCAGAATAATATCGCAGGTCTCGACCAGTCTATTATCGACCAGCAGAAAGAGATCGACACAAATGTTGAGCTCTTCAAGCAGCGTCTCTGTGCAATGTACGTAACAGGAAACGACAACCTCGCTACTGTTGTAGTCGGCACTTCAAGCTTCTACGACATGATGTCAAGAGTAGAAATGGTAAACCGTATCGCTTCTTACGATGAGGAGCTCATAAACGGTATCCTCGCCGACATCGATTCAATGGAAGAATCCAAGAAACAGCTTGAATCCGAGAAGCTCACCCTCGAAATGAAGCTGGAAGAACAGCAGAAGCGTAAAGAGGAAAAGGCTCAGGAAATGGAAGTCCTCTACGATAAGATGCAGCAGACTCAGTCGGAGATCGACCGTATCTCCCGTGAGGAGCAGCTCACAGAGGAAAAGAAACAGGAGCTTGAAGCAATGAATGCTGAATTCGATGCCGAGATCTCGGCTGAGATCGCTCGTCAGGCAGCTGCTGCTCAGGCTGCATATGAGGCTCAGCAGGCAAAACTTGCTGCTGAAAGAGCTGCTGCGGCTGCAGCTGCACAGCAGGCTGCTCAGAGCAGCGGTGAGACATACACTCCAACATATCAGCAGCCCGCATATATCCCTGCACCATCCGCTTCAGGCTTTGCATGGCCTGCACCCGGATTCTGCTACATCTCCAGCTACTACGGTCCGAGATGGGGCTCATTCCACGGCGGTATCGACGTAGGTGACGCAGGTATCCACGGCGGAAGAGCCTGCGCTGCAAAGTCAGGTACAGTCATCACTGTATGCAACTCCTGTACTCACGACTACCCAAAGGACGGAAGCTGCGGCTGTGGCGGCGGTTACGGCAACTATGTTGTAATCTCTCACGACGGTACATACTCAACAGTTTACGGACACCTTGCTTCTGCGGCTGTATCCGTAGGTCAGTATGTTAATCAGGGAGATGTAATCGGATATATCGGCTCTACAGGCTGGTCAACAGGCGCTCATCTCCACTTCGAGGTCCGCGTAAACGGCAGCAGAGTTGATCCACTGGGCTACGTTAGTCCATAAAATATAACAACGATAATTCAGGGCAGTTCAAGCAACTGCCCGAATTTTTGTCAGAAAGCGATGATAATATGAATAAGAAAATCAGTCTCGGTCTGGCGCTTAGCCTTATCGCTATCGCTTCTGCGGTAACATTTATACTGACTTCCTTCTTCTCACTGCAAAGCTTCAATACCAAGGTCGTCGACGTAAACGAAAAGGCAAAGAAGTATAATGCTCTCCAGAGCCTTGATACCTATGTCCGCGAAAACTTTCTCGGCGATATAGATGAAAAGACCCTCAGCGACGGTATCCTTAAGGGCTATATTTCGGGACTTGACGATAAGTATTCCAAGTTTCTCTCAGAGGACGAATACCTTGCAGAACAGAGTGAGGACGAGGGACAGCTCATCGGTCTCGGGCTTACCCTTGATGAGGACGAAAGTGGATATATCCGCATAGCTAAGATCATGAACGAGTCCCCTGTTGAGGAGGCAGGCCTCCGGGTCGGCGATATAATCACTATTATCGACGGAGTTGATGTGCTTCAGGCAGGCTTTGACGAGTCCGTAGAGGCTATGCGCGGCATTGAAGGCTCGGAGATCAGACTTACAGTCCGCAGAGGCGGCATCGACAGGGACTATACCTTTACACGCCGTTCAATGGAGGTCATAACCGTAAGCGGTAAAATGCTCAACGATATGATAGGCTGTATTACTATAACCAACTTCAAGAAGAATACTCCTCAGCAGTTCCTCGATACTCTCGAGAGACTCACCTCAAACGGCGCTAAGGCACTTATATTTGATGTCCGTGACAACAGCGGCGGTATGGTGGACGTACTCTCGAATTGTCTCGATCCGCTGCTTCCCGAGGGAGTCATTGCTACGGCTGAATATAAGGACGGCCACAGCGAGACGCTCATTTATTCCGATGAAACAAATCTTGATATACCGATCGCAGTCATCGTCAACAAGAACACTGCCAGCGCAGCAGAGCTCTTTGCAGCTTCTCTGCGGGATTTCGGCGGTGCAAAGCTGGTTGGCGAAAAGACCTTCGGCAAGGGCGTTATGCAGAAAACTACAGAATTCAGCAACGGCGGCGCAGTTGTGCTCACCGTTGCCAAGTACAAAACTGCGGTTTCGGAATGCTATGACGGCGTCGGTCTTACCCCTGATGTGGCAGCTGAAAACAGCAGCGAGGACTTTGATATGCAGCTTCAGGCAGCTGTCGATACCATCACTCAGGAAATATTACAATAAAAATCAGGGAACGGCTGCTCTGCCGTTCCTTTTTTATTTATACGCCTGACCTGATCGCACATACAAACGTCTTTTCATATATCCCCAAAAATGAGACATAATTCAATGCGAATACGTTGAAATTCAGAAAAATATTTTTGGGCTTTGTATGTTTGCACAGTCTGTTTTGTATATCTTTGTAGAATACCTACAACATTTATTACAAAGTGATAACACACCTTGAAAAAAACGCAGACTGTCATTTATCGTCCCCGCATTCTTGGTTCCAAGCTCTTAGCTCTAATCCACACTTGACTTTTTTAGCGTAATATAGTATAATAATATGTAATGCTATTTATTTTTCAAATATAAAGGAGTGCATTGATATGGCTACAAAGAAGATGTCCAGAGAAAGCTACGACAAGCTCGTCGCTGAACTCGATGACCTCAAGATCAATAAACGTAAGGAAGTCGCTGAAAGACTTAAAGTTGCCCGTTCATACGGAGACCTCTCCGAGAACGCCGAGTACGATGAGGCTAAAAACGAACAGGCTATCCTCGAGGCTCACATTCAGGAACTCCAGTATACTATCGACAATGCCGAGATCGTTGACGACGACAGCATCTCTGTTGACGAAATAGGCATGAGCTCAAAGATCACTATAAAGCGCCTTGATACAGGCAAGATCGAGACCTTCACTATCGTTGGTACAAACCACGCTAATGTCCGTGAGGGACTTATCTCAGACGAATCTCCCATCGGCAAGGCCGCTATGAAAAAGAGAGTCGGCGATGTATTCATCGTTGAAGCTCCCGCAGGCGAGCTCAAATTCGAGGTCGTAGAGATCTCAAAGTAACAGCGAAAGGACGCAAAAAATGAGCGAAAATCAGGTAAATTCACCTGTTCAGGCTGAGGAAGAGCCTGTACAGGATATAAACGTATTAAAGAAGGACAGACTTGACAAGCTGGCTGATCTCCGTGAGCTTGGACACGACCCCTTCGTAATTACTAAGTTCGACGTCACAGGTCATGCTGCTGATTATAAGAAGGAGTATGAGGCTAAGGAAGCTGAGATACTTGCTGCATGCGGCGACGACGAGGAGAAGAAGACTGCTGAGCTCGAAAAGCTCAATGAGAATATAATCCGTATCGCAGGAAGAATAATGAGCTGGAGAGATATGGGTAAGGCTAACTTCATCGATGTACGCGATAAGTCTGATCGTATCCAGGTCTATGTACGCTCCAATGACGTTGGCGCAGACCTCTTCAAGGAATTCAAAAAGAAGTGGGATATCGGCGATATTATCGGCGTCGAGGGCTACGTTTTCAGAACACGCAAGGGCGAGATCTCAATCCACGCTAAGAATATCACCCTCCTTACAAAGTCCCTCCTTCCTCTCCCCGAGAAATGGCACGGACTCAAGGACACAGATACAAGATACCGTCAGCGCTACCTTGACCTCGTTATCAATCCCGATGTCAAGGAGACCTTCATAAAGCGCTCTATGATAATCTCTTCTATCAGACGCTATCTTGATGCACAGGGCTTCATGGAAGTCGAGACTCCTATGCTCGTTTCCAATGCAGGCGGTGCGGCTGCAAGACCTTTTGAAACTCACTATAACGCTCTCGATGAAGATGTAAAGCTCCGTATCAGCCTTGAGCTCTACCTTAAGAGACTCATCGTCGGCGGTCTTGAAAGAGTTTACGAGATCGGCAGAGTTTTCCGCAACGAGGGCGTTGACACCCGTCATAACCCCGAGTTCACACTTATGGAGCTCTATCAGGCTTACACAGATTACCACGGAATGATGGACCTTACCGAGAATATGTTCCGTCACGTTGCTCAGGAGGTTTGCGGTACTACCTGCGTTCCTTACGGCGAGCACATGATCGACCTCGGAAAGCCCTTCGAGCGCCTTACAATGATCGACGCTGTCAAGAAGTACTCGGGCGTTGATTTCGGCGAGATAAAGACTCTTGAGGAAGCCCGCAAAATTGCTGACGAAAAGGGTATCGAGTATGAGACACGCCACAAGCGCGGTGATATTCTCAATCTCTTCTTCGAGGCTTATGTTGAGGAGCATCTCATTCAGCCTACATTTATTATGGATCACCCTATCGAGATCTCTCCTCTTACAAAGAAAAAGCCGGACGCTCCTGACTACGTTGAGCGTTTCGAGCTGTTTATCACAGGACGTGAGATGTGCAACGCTTACTCAGAGCTCAACGATCCTATCGATCAGCGTGAGCGCTTCAAGGCTCAGGAAGAAGCTCTCAGCCAGGGCGACGAAGAAGCTAACCGCACAGATGAGGACTTCCTCAATGCTCTTGAGATCGGTATGCCTCCTACAGGCGGTATCGGATACGGTATCGACCGTCTTGTAATGCTTCTCACAAACAGCGCTTCTATCAGAGATGTTCTCCTCTTCCCAACACTGAAGAGCCTTAACTGAACGGAGAAACATAGCATATGAAAAAGAGATCACCCACTAAAACAGCATGGCTGTCAGTTCTTATAATGTTTATCGGAGTAGCTATCGGATTTTGTTCCCTTTTCTTTCTGGATAACAAGCCAATGGCAATGCTGGTAATTATTATTGCTATAGCTGTTTTTGTGGCAGGTATTATCGTAAATTTAGCTTTAGTACGCTGTCCGCACTGCGGTTATCACCCCGGAAAAATTTGCGGTCCGAAGTGTCCCCACTGCGGAAAGGATTTAGAAGAATAACCCATGCGGGCGGCATTTGCCGCCCGTTATCATAAGGAATATACTATGAAAGATAAAGAAAAAAGCACACCAAATGAACCTCCTGCAAGTGATGACAAAATCAGTATCGACAAAAGTGTTTTCAAGGTGAATAAGGAGCTGCGCAGAAAGCGTGAGGAAGAACAGGCTAAAAAAGAGCAGGAGATCGCCGAAAAGTACGCTCAGCAGGACAAGGAAAAGCGTGAGGCTTACGAGAAACAGCTCCAGAACGAAAGGATCGAGCTGATGCGCCTGAAGCAGGGCATTGTGGAAGAAAGCGAGACTATTCACGAGGAGAAGGAAGAGGAAGTCAAGCTCTCTTTCGGTAAAAAAATAGCCAACTTCTTCTATCACAGCAAATGGTGGCTCGGACTTTGTGTTTTCTTCCTGGGACTTGGCGGTTTTCTGGTATATGACCTGCTGTCAAAGCCGAATCCGGATATGGTCATACTTATGCTATGCGACAATAATCCCGTGGGTACATCGACCTTCCTTGAGGAGTACTTCACAGAATTTGCTGAGGACTCCAACGGCAACGGAAAGGTGCTTGTAAACGTGTATTATGTCCCATACGGCGACGACGAGTATCAGAACTATATCAATGGCGTTACGACCAAAATAACTACCTTCCTTAATAATGCGGACGCTGTCATGGTGATCGGCAACAAAAAGACCACCGATGATCTGCTTCCTCCCGAGGACAGCTTCGTGGATCTCAGCAGTCTCTACCCCGACGATCCTCATGTAGACGGATATTTCTACTACATCAAGGATACAAAATTCGCTGAGCATATCGGTGTTCGTCCCAGCGATATAACCGATGACATGTTCTTTGCTCTCCGCAAGCCCAAGGACGTTATGAACGACACCAAGGAGAAAATGCAGGAGACCTACGACAAGGACTTCCCTGTTTTCGATAAGATAGTAAAATCTCTTTCAAGCGAAGAAGAATAATAGAACTTAGAGCTTAGAGCTAAGAACTAAGAATTAAGGGACGCCAAGGCGTCCCTTTTTATAGTTGTGATGTAAGTGTTGTACAATTATCGTTTTACACCCAGGTGAGCGAGTTTACGAGCGGCAACGTGGCAAGGGTGCAGCGTCACGCTGCAAAAAAGGCTTCACTCAATGTGAAGCCTTTAATATTTGTCTTATTTATCAGACACCGTACTTAGCTGTAGCAACAGGAACACCAGGGCCCATTGTTGAAGTAACTGTGCAGCTCTTGAGGTAAGTACCCTTAGCAGCAGCAGGCTTTGCCTTAACAACAGCCTCCATAAGTGTGTTGAAGTTCTCCTCCAGCTTAGCAGCGCCGAAAGAAGCCTTTCCGATAGGACAGTGAATGATATTTGTCTTGTCGAGACGATACTCGATCTTACCAGCCTTAGCCTCTGTAACAGCCTTTGCAACGTCAGGTGTTACTGTACCAGCCTTCGGGTTTGGCATAAGACCACGAGGTCCGAGAACCTTACCGAGACGTCCAACGAGACCCATCATATCAGGTGAAGCGATAACAACGTCGAAGTCCATCCAGTTTTCCTTCATGATCTTGTCTACGAGATCCTGGCCGCCAACGAACTCTGCGCCTGCGCCCTGTGCTGCCTCGTACTTGTCTTCCTTACAGAATACGCATACTCTTACAGTCTTACCAGTACCGTTAGGAAGTACAACAGCACCTCTAACCTGCTGGTCAGCGTGTCTTGAGTCAACGCCGAGACGGATGTGAGCCTCTATAGTCTCATCAAACTTAGCCTTTGCGTTCTTGCAAACGAGGTCAAGAGCCTCTGTAGAATCATACTGCTTAGCATAATCAACAGCCTTAGCGCTGTCAACATATTTTTTGCCGTGTTTCATTATATTTCCTCCTATTTAAGTGGTAATACCGGGGAGCTTATAGCTTACCCGATTAGCGGAATTTTCCTCCCACCAATAGAACTCTGAACGGGGATTCCCCCACTTCATCATTCATTAAATTGATTAGTCAACAACTACAACGCCCATTGAGCGAGCTGTACCAGCGATCATGCTCATTGCTGCCTCGAGTGAACCAGCGTTGAGATCCTGCATCTTAGTCTCAGCGATCTTCTGAACCTGCTCCTTAGTGATGTTTGCGACCTTTGTCTTATTAGGAACTCCTGAACCGCTGTTGATGTTGCAAGCCTTCTTGATGAGGACTGCTGCGGGTGGAGTCTTTGTGATGAACGAGAATGAACGGTCTGCGTAAACAGTAATAACAACAGGAATGATCATACCGATGTCGTTCTTGGTTCTCTCGTTGAATTCCTTTGTGAATGCCATGATATTAACACCATGCTGACCGAGTGCCGGACCAACAGGTGGTGCAGGAGTAGCCTTTCCTGCTGCGATCTGAAGCTTAATGTAGCCAACTACTTTCTGTGCCATGTATTCGCACCTCCATAAATGTGGTAAATGGCGAGGCAAGAACTATTTTACCTCTCCCACTGAATCCATACTGCGGATTCTTTTTGACCTGAATTAGTCCTCCACCTTTACTACCTGGTTAATAGGCAGAGTTGTGGGGGTTTCACGACCGAACATTGAGACAAGAAGGTCTACAGTGCGGTCATCGATATTGATGTTCTGAACAACGCCGATAAATCCGTCCATAGCAGTACCCGAGATACGCACACTGTCGCCCACCTTGAAGTTGACGGTAACAGTTGCAACTTCGAGACCGAAGAGCTTCTGAACTTCCTCTTCCGAGAGAGGAGTAGGCTCTGAAGCAGGTCCTACGAAGCCTGTGCAGCCTCTGGTATTTCTAACGACGTACCATGAATCGTCGTTCATTATCATCTTGACGAGAACGTAACCGGGATAGGTCTTACGCTCTACTTCCTTGGTTTTGCCGTCTGTGATCTCAGTAGCTTTTTCGGTAGGAACTCTTACCTCTTGGATAAGTTCATGAAGCTTGCGGTTTTCTACTACCTTTTCAATATTCTGGGCTACCTTATTTTCATAGCCTGAATATGTGTGTATAACGTACCACTTAGCTGCTTCTGACATAATATTCCTCCTGATTCCCTTAGAAATTAGCCTGCGTTATAGATAAGACGCAGCAGGCCGAGAAAGCCCTGATCGATCAGTCCAACAAGAATAGCTGAACCGACGATAACGCCGACAACAACAGAAGTGTTGTTGATAACTGTCTTCTTGGTTGGCCAAACCACTTTTTTGAATTCTACTTTGAGGTCCTTGAACCACTTGCGGATCTTTCCGCCTTCTTTTTTCTCGGACTTCTTCTCTGAAGTTGTATTCTTAGCCATAAAAATACTCCTTCCGATTACTTTGTTTCCTTGTGAAGAGTATGCTTTCTGCAGAATTTGCAATGCTTCATCATTTCAATTCTGTCCGGGTCATTCTTCTTGTTTTTCTTGGAAACATAGTTGCGCTGCTTGCACTCTGTACAAGCTAAAGTAACCTTTACTCTCATATCGGCACCTCCTGAATTAATACTTCCTTTGTTACCAAAGGTAGGTTGTTTGCCTCCCTCGCACGGGGACAAAAAAATAAACCCCCAACGAGGTACTAAAATTATAACACATATAAATGCAAAAGTCAAGCCCTTTTTATAGTAAAATAGAAAAAATTATGCACTTTACTGCCTCAGAAAAAGGTTTTTGCCAGAAATTATGAGGGCGACATCAGACTGCTTGCTTTTAGCCGCCCATTTCAGTAATATCAGCTGTAGTTCTTTGCGATACGATAGTCAACAGCTCCCGTGAAGGGGTCGTAAATTATATCCTCATTGTCTTTATTTGCCACGATATAGGAGTTCTTGTAGAACAGAGGGATAAATCCGTGCTGTTCAAGGAGCGTCCTCTCAGCATCGGCATAGCTGTTGACAAGCTCCGTTACTGACGGGCACTGCAATATACTTTCCGAGACATTCAGCCCCCCTGCCGCACTTTTCAGGCAAGGATTCTTGTCAAATTCCCCGAACACCGCAAGTCCGCTGTTAAAGTCGGCTTTCAGAGGATACAGTGCGATACTGTAATTGCCGTCGGCTATTCTCTGATTGAACTCCTCTGAGGTAAGGTCCTCTATACCTATATAGATGCCGAGGCTCTCCTGACAGCTCTGGGACAGCAGATGAAGATACCTTGAATCCACCGTTCCCGAATCGACTATTATCTTTACACTTTCAACGGAGCTGATCTTCAGCTCCTCTTTTGCTTTTGCAAGGCACTCAACAGCCTTTTCCCTGTCAAACATATCGAACTGCTTGTCGGAAGCAAGGTCACGGTAGCTTCTTCCGAGAATATCCACAGCAGGAGGGATTATACCGTAAGCGATCTGCATATCGCCGTCAAGCTCGCCGCGGAGAGCTTCCCTGTCAGCCGAAAAAGCCACGGCTTTGCAGAGTTCCTTATTGGAATACAGCTTATCATCGGGATTGAATATAAGACCGAGAGTAGTCGCCTTCTGTCCGACAACGCTGTATTTCTTGGGATTGTAGCCGCCTACCTTCATGGCTGTGAAACACTCTGTCTCCTCTTCCTTAAAGCACTGTCGTACCTCAGCCTCGCTGTCCTGTATTGAGAAGCTTACAAATGTGGGCAGCACCTCATAGTCGTCACGTTCATTGACGGTATTCTTGCGCATATACAGGATATTGTTGCTTCCATAGGGATCGTAGAACCACTGGCGGACGTAGAAGGGGCCGTTGGACATGACCGACCTGTCATCGAGACCGTACCTTCCCTTTGTGGAAATGAAAAACTCCTCATTGCAGGGAAAAGCAGCAGGAGTGGTCAGCAGTCCGAGGAATTCCGCACAGGGGTACTCCAGAGTGATCTGAAGGGTATGATCGTCCAGTGCAGCTGCTCCTACAGCCTCTGTGGAATAGCTTCCCTCCAATACTCGCTGACTGTTCTTTATGCAGGCAAACTCCCTTGCATAGGGCGAGTGCATTTTCGGATCAAGAAGTCTTCTGAGAGCGAAAACATAGTCATCGGCAGTGACAGGAAAATACTCATCATCGTCGATGACGTCGTTCTCGTTAGTGTCGAAGAACCAGTAATTGTCATCTCTCAGGTCAAATGTATAGACACAGCCGTCCTCTGACACGCTATAGTCCTTTGCGTTGCAGCAGACTATGCTGCCGCTGCTGTCCTTCATAACGAGGCCGCTGTACATATTCTTTATTACTGTAGCAGAAGAGGGATCGCCTGCAAACTGCGGATCCAGGCTCTGCGGATTACTTGCAAGCGCCGCTCCGTACATATGCCCTGCTCCGCTTCCGCGCTTATCATCGTCGCCGCAGGCAGTTACACCGCCTGCCATAACTGCCGCACATGCAGCAAGTGCAATTATCTTTCTCTTTTTCACATTTATCTCCGTTCTTTTCAAACCAAAATAGTCCCCCTTTTTGAGGGGGACATTTTTATGCTTTAATTCATGCTGACTGTAACGATAAATCCGTCAACGTTATTTCCCGAAACAGTATAGGTCTTGTTGGAAGGAACAGGCACCTCTGTATCTCCTGTTGAATTTGCAGGAGCATAGTAAATCTGATAAAGCTTCTTGTCGACTGTGACCTCAATAGGATCATCCTTAGTATGCTCCTTAAGCTTGTCGATATACTCCTCAAGACAGAGAGAATTCTGCTTCATGTAAACAGCGTGCGGAACTCCCACATATCTGTATGTGTAGTCTCTTACGCGCTCATGGGTGTAGTTCTCCTTACCCTCAGGGTAACGGATCACGAAACCATACTCTGCGGCATGCTCATCGATGAAGCCATAAACACCTGTAGGCGAATAGTAGCCCGAGCTTGAACCGTCAGAAGGCACGATAGCAAGATCAAGAGATCTTCCTGTGTGGTAATCTGAACATCCGCCCTTGAACTGCGAATTTCCGCTCCAGTATGCGTCGTCCTGGTCACCCTTTGAACGGTAGCCTCCGATAACATAGATGTCGGAATTCTTTTCCTTATCGTAGAATGCCTGCATAAGAGCCTGGAACTGGTCAAGAGTCTCCTTGTCAAGAGATGTTACCATATCTCTGACATGGAAAATATCGCCGCTGATAACGTCCCAGAGAACTGTCAGATCAATATCGCCCTCAGCAAACTTGTACTCATGGTCAGAGTTTACGAGAATGAGATTTCCTGTATTGACATCCTCTGCTTTATGTATTTCAGAAGTAAACTGCGCATCTGACGGTTTCTGACCGTCGGCTGTGCCTGTTATGATAGATTTTGTCTCATCACTTGTCTCGAGCTTGTCTATAATTGAAGATTGCTGAGTATTATCAGCTGTTGCTGTCGTCGCCTTCGGATCGGAGTTTTTGTTCTCTCCCTTGCCCGAGCAGCTCTTTACGCACGACGTAAGTATAACGATAAGAACTACCAGAACAAGTACTACCGCAACGAGTCTGTCGTATCTCACTTTATATCTCTTTGATACCTTTTCTCTTTTGCGGTTTCTTCGCTTATCTCCGTTAGTCATAAAACGAAATCGCTCCTTAAAGTATATTCAGTTTTACAGGCGCTGCACAAGCACACACCTGTCCACTATATACGGTGCACATAAAAGTGCGAAAAAAGTCATAATTTGCTTTCATTGAGTATTATATCACAATTTTTTGTACTTGTAAAGTGTTTTTTTTATTTTTTGCACTAATAATCCATATAAATTTGCACATAGTGCACGAAGCAGTCTGAAATGTCCACAAAATTCCCTGTACTCAGTCGGTATTTCTCACCTTTCTTCTGTACTCTGAAGGAGTGCAGCCCCTATGCTGCTTGAACTGCCGCATAAAATAGGACTCGCTGTCATAGCCGCAGGTCTCCGATATAGCTGTAACCGAAAGGTCTGTATTTTTCAGCAGCTCCGCAGCATGAATAAGACGGCTCTCAATTATATCCTGTCTGAAGGTAACTCCGAATGCTTCAAGATAGAGGCGGTGAAAGTAGGTCTTGCTGATCTGCATATCCTCACACATCTCCTCCACAGACCAGCCTGCAGAAGGATCGTCGTATACCGCATCACGGAGTTTTCTCAGCTCAGCATAACGCGGTATCTTCAGATTCGGATCCTCATTGCAGCTGTCAGATATATCGCTCATGGCTATGAATATGATACGCATTGAAAGCTCCATGAATTCACTGAAATGCTTTCCGCGGTCAATGGACTGTGATCTCATTGAGCGAAGTGTTGCCGAAATGATAAAGTCGTCATTCAGCTCCACGGGAATGTCCTGTATTATGTTCATTGAACTGATATACTGTCTGTCGGCAGCAGATGTTCTGAAGCTGACCAGATCATACCTCAGTGTCTTGCCGTTCACAGGGCGGAAGCTCTGCTTGTATCCGCTTGTCATCAGTGCCACAGAGGGCTTTGTGGTCTGCCTCACACTGTTTCCTTCGTTATATGCAACAGGAGTCCTGAAAAACAGAAGCACGGGATCTGCGCCCATTTCACCGCCAAGTGAAGTATCACGTCTGCAGTTGAGCAATATGCGGTTGATCTTCATATTCTCCCTCCTGTTCGGTAAGTGCATCAATACGATCAAAGGGAACATCGTTTCCGATATTCCCTTTTTGGTCATTCAGCGTCTTCTGCCATGCGTACAGCCTTCATCATTATAGCACATTCAAGGCGCTTCTTTTCCAGCTGACATGAGATCTTGTGAGCAGTCCTGATGTCGCCCATGTACTGATAATTATTGGCATTGCAGCCGCCGCTGCAGTAGAATTTAGCCCAGCACTCGCGGCAATCGGGCTTTGAATAAACGTGAGCCTTAGCAAAGTCCGCCTTCATTTCCTGATTGAAGGTACCCTCGTCTATATTGCCCATTTTGTACTCGTCAATACCGACGAACTGATGACATGGGAAGATGTCGCCGTCAGGGGTGATAGCAACATAATCGTTTCCGCAGCCGCAGCCTCTGAGGCGCTTGATAGCGCAGGGACCCTGATCGAGGTCCAGCATGAAATGGAAGAAGTTGAACTTCTTTCCCTTCTTTTCGTTTTCGAGGAGTCTCTGTGCCAGCTTTTCATACTCAGCAAAAACTGTGGGGAGGTCCTTTTCGGTAAGTGCGTAAATATCGTCGTCGCCCACAACAGGCTCAACAGAGATCTGATCGAAGCCCGCCTCATTAAGTGCGAAAACGTCATTTGAGAAGTCCAGATTCTTATTGGTGAAAGTACCTCTTACATAGTACTCCTTGTCACCTCTGCCCTCAACGAGCTTTTTGTACTTTGGCATAATGATGTCGTAACAGCCCTGTCCGTTTGGGAGCACGCGGAAATAGTCGTTTACCTCCTTGCGTCCGTCAATGGAAAGCACAACATTCGACATCTCACGGTTTATGAATTCTATCTTCTCATCGTCGAGAAGGAGTCCGTTTGTGGTGATAGTGAAGCGGAATTTCTTGTTATACTCCTTTTCGCGGCTTCTTGCGTACTCAACTACCTGCTTTACAACATTGAAGTTCATAAGTGGCTCTCCGCCGAAGAAGTCCAGCTCAAGGTTTGGTCTGTCCCCCGAATTCTCAAGGAGAAAGTCTATAGCATGCTTGCCTGTTTCAAATGACATAAGCTTTCTGCCCTTGCCGAAATCTCCTGTGGAAGCAAAGCAGTACTTGCATCTGAGCTGGCAGTCGTGGGCTATATTAAGGCACATAGCCTTAACAGGAGACGCTACGGAGTACTGAGCGTACTTTTCATAGTCGTCCTCAGAGAAGAGTATCTTGTCGTTATAAAGCTCAACTATCTCGCTGTAGCATTCGCGTATATCGTCAGCCTCATATGACTTTGACAGCTTATCCACCACGTTCTGTGGACATTCCGCATCAAAGGGCGGCTCAACATTGTCGAGAAGGTCATATGTCAGCTCGTCCACCAGATGAACTCCGCCGCTGTTGACATCGAGGACTATGTTAAGTCCGTTAAGCTTATATTTATGTATCATTATTCAATACCTCTATTCAAAAAATATGAGGCAGCATTTTCATACTGCCCCGACTTATCTTAGCGTTCAGCTTATCTCTCGCACTTCTGATTTGCAACTGTGCAAGAAGTCTTGCAAGCAGACTGACATGAAGCCTGACACTTGCCGCAGCCGCCCTTCTTAGCGGATTCCTTGAGATTAGCCTTATTGATAGTCTTGATGTGTTTCATTTTTATGACCTCCATAGGTTTTAACGGTATTCACCGCAGAATACTTTATATTATTATAACATACATTGACACACAATGCAATAGCTATTTCAAATAATTCATTTTTTTACCGAATCATTCTTCGGGTCCGAATATGCTGTCGTAAACGAAATTATAGATATTTATATAGGTATCGGATGTGTAGTGGAGTCCGTCCACAGTGCCGTATCCGTTCCACATGAGATAGGTGTAGGAATCGAGGAAGGTTATTCTGCTGTCCAGACCGTCACGCATATCATTATTGAATGCTTCTATCCTGCTGTTGAGGTACGAATATCCGCCGTCGCAGGGATTTACCGACATGAAGATGACCTTATTGTTATCAAGGAATTCATCAGGCAGACCGTTGTAGAGTCTGAGGTAAGCACCGCTGTCGAGGTCGTTTACACCGAGATTGATTATGACCGTCTTGTCACGTATCTGACAGATCTGATCGTAATTATTGCGGAAGAGACCGATACCTGCTCCCACAACTGCCACGCAGTCTATGGGCACACTTCTTGAAAGGCCCACAGTACGCGAATCACCGACCCAGAACCACTCCTCATACTCGCTGTCGATACGAGGGAGGGTATACTCAAAGCTGTCAGCACTTACAGCCTGCTGTATTTCAGTCGGCTGAGACTGCTCCTGACTCTTTT
Source organism: Ruminococcus flavefaciens (assembly GCA_004554385.1). Taxonomy (GTDB): domain Bacteria; phylum Bacillota; class Clostridia; order Oscillospirales; family Ruminococcaceae; genus Ruminococcus; species Ruminococcus flavefaciens_T. The sequence goes on along the minus strand of SFMO01000155.1, from coordinate 26,033 downwards.
CGAGCTCAGCCCTTTCCTCCTCCGTAGTTCTCTGCTTGATGTTGTTTTTCTCAAGGAAGTCGGTGAATATAGCGCCTTCATCGCTTACAGATACCCATGCAAAGTATGAAAGTATCATTGAAGCGTCAATGGCGTCCAGCTTTCCGTCGCCGTTGAAGTCACCTGCCGATTCCTCGAAGGAATAAAGAGGACTTTCCTGTCCCGCAGAAATTGCCGCATATGCACCGAGAACGCATGACGCGTCCACTGAGTCCACAGTGCCGTCGCCGTTCACATCGCCGATCGTAAAAAGACCTGCTTCACCGTGAGCGGGGATACCTGCTGCTGATACAGCAAGCGCCGCAGCTGCGGCAAGGCTCATAAGCGTTTTTCTTTTCATAATAATACTCCTTTTCACTGGTCAAGCTCAATCAGAAGCTCAAAATCCGCATCGATCCTCTGTTTAAGCTCTTCGATCTCGGCACACTTACGATTCATAAGCTCATAATCGCTGTAGACCTCTTCTCTGCCGATCTCCTCGGTAAGTGAGTCTATCTGTGCCTGTAGGTCGTCGATTTCCTTTTCAAGGCGTCTCATTTCGTTTTTTCTCGCAGCATCAGCACTTCTCTGCTGCTTGCTGCGATAGTTTTTGGCAGATTTTTCCTTAGCTGCTTCCGCAGCCTTCTGCTGTTTCTCGGCTTCGAGAGCTTTTCTCTCCGCCGACTGCTCCTCACGGAGCACATCGAGGTACTTATTGAAGCCGTAGTTATGAAGTCTGCAGCTTCCGTCGGTCAGCTCGATAAGTCTGTCAGCGATCTTGCTGAGAAGGTAACGGTCATGGCTGACAAATATGACCGTGCCTGTATATTCAGCCAGCGCCTCCTCTATAGCCTCTTTTGAGCTGAGGTCGAGGTGGTTGGTAGGCTCGTCAAGAATAAGAACATTGCCGTGCTCCTGCATCATAATCGCGAAGCAAAGCTTTGCGCGCTCGCCGCCGCTGATGACGCCTGTCTTCTTGAACACATTCTCGCCCACAAGGCGGACCTGTGCAAGAAGGCTGCGAACCTCAAGGTCCGACATGAGCGGATAGCGGTCATGGAGCTCTTCCATTACAGTGAGCTCTTTGTTGAGGTTTGTACTTTCCTGCTCGAAGTAGGATATTTTGATATTGCTGTTCCAGCGGACTACGCCCTTATGGGGAAGCTGCTCCTGAATAATGCGGAGCAGAGTTGACTTGCCAATGCCGTTGTCGCCGATGATGCCCACCTTTTCACCTCTGCGGACCTCAAAATCCAGAGTATCCACAAGGGTCTTACGTGAAGCTCCCTCGCCGACGGATATATCAATGCCCTTGACCTTCAGAACGTCCAGAGGCGGCTCGACAGCGTATGTGAAGCGTATCTTCGCAGTTTTTGAATCGTGGACGGGACGCTCGATGAGCTCCGTCTTTTCCAGCTGTTTTCTGCGGCTCTGAGCCATTTTTGTAGTCGAAGCGCGGACAAGGTTCTTTGCAACGTAGTCTTCAAGCTTAGCGATCTGCTTCTGCTGAAGCTCATATTCCTTCTCGCGGCGGGCATCGTTTTCCTCACGCTGATGCACAAAGGCAGTATAATTACCCCTGTAGCGTGTGAGGACTCCCCTCTCGATCTCGCAGATAGAGGTGCAGAGCCTGTCGAGGAAGAAACGGTCATGGGAAACTATGAGCACAGCCCCCTTGTAGGAGCGGAGGTAGTCCTCAAGCCACATGATGGTCTTGAAATCAAGATGGTTTGTAGGCTCATCAAGAATGAGCAGATTCGGCTCTTCGAGAAGCAGTCTTGCAATACAGAGACGTGTCTTTTCGCCGCCGCTGAAGCCTGAAACGGTACGCTCCAGCTCCTCACCCGAGAAGCCCATGCCGTTGAGCACCATGCGTATCCTGACATCGGTATTGTAGCCGTCGTTTGCCTCTACCCATGAGGAGAGCTGCTGATACTCGTCCGCAGCGGAGTCGTCCCCCATTTCTATCTCTATCTCGATCTCGCGAAGTCTGTCGATAGCGCGGTGGATAGGAGCGAAAACGCTTCTCATTTCCTCAATGACGGTATTCTCGGTATTGAGACCGCCCATCTGTTCGAGGTAGCCCACCGTAGTCTTGGCAGCTATAGATATGATGCCGTCCTTCTCGGTGAAGCGGTCAGGCTCAACGGAGCCTGTGAGTATTTTCAGAAGCGTGGACTTGCCGCAGCCGTTATTACCCACAAGACCGATCCTGTCGCTTTCATCAATAGAAAGGGAGACATTTTTCAGCACCTGATTTCCGTTATAGAACTTGTTTACATTCGTTAAGCTTGCAAGCATTGTGATTTTCCTTTTATAAGCGATATGCACAAGCAAACGCTTTCATTATTGTGCATAGTGCAATTATAAATGCAGCTGTTTTATGTTTTTCCACAAAAGGCCAGCATACATACACCAACATAATACCATTTTTAAAGCCAAATGTCAATGGTCACGGTAAATATAATTGGCAGGGCTATTTTTCCGAGTTTTATGCAAAATTCATTAAAATTGCCTGTTTTTCGGTGTATCACAGTAAAATAGAAAAGATCTCCGCAAAAGGGAACACCCCTTTGGAGACCTTTTCTGAGGATTAAAAAAAGATATAAGGATTGAGGGTATTAAGCTTGTCCTGTAATCAGCTTCAAAAGCTGAAAGATCCGTGCGGAGTGCCTATTCTCCGAAGCGGAATATAAACCCCTGAAAGGCATAATCAGGTTTTGTTTACGCCTTCTCATATATTATACATTATCTGAGAGCGAATACAATGAATAAAACTATCTTTTTAAGAAGATTATTTGTAATTATCATGACAAATATATAAAATCATCTTGCAATCAGTGTCAAACTATGATACAATAGTACATATAAATCTAAATATATATTTGTAGGGGGGCTGACCGCATCGCCCGTTAAAGGACGCCCTCTCTTGCAGGGCCCCCCTAATCGGGTCCGTCCCCTCTGTCGCGTTACGACATCTCCCCACCCCGTGGGGAGTCACCCTCTTCCGAAAACAATTCACTGGATTGTTTTCGGAATTCACCCTTGCGGGGAGCTTTGTAACTGCGGGGCTTTGCCCCACACCCCACAAGGGCTGTCAGCCCTTGACCTGACCAAAGGAACACAGTCCCTTTGGAATCCCGTTCATGAGCTCGGCGTACTTATCGCGCTGTAAGCGATGTACAAATATCATTTCTTATATTATTAAGCGAGTTTACGAGCGACAACGTGGCAAGCGGTCGAGCTGGCTCAGCTCGAAATTTAGATTTACGAAAGGAGAGATAACATGAGCCGAAGGATCCTCATCGGCGCTGTGATTGCAGACTGCCACATCGACTTCCAGAGCGAGATACTCCGCGGTATCGTAACGCAGGCATTCAAAAGCAACTGCGATGTCGCCGTAATTTCCCCACTCCACGACTTTTCCGTCCGCTCAGTCCACAAGGACGCTGAGCGCTCTATCCTTGACCTCATTCTCTCCGACAGCATTGACGGCATTATCTACGACAGAAACACCTTCCACGACGAGGATATCTGCCGACATATCGACAATCTCTGCAAGCGCTCGGAAAAACCCGTCATGCTGCTCGATTACAACGACCACAAGAGCTTCGAGACCACATCAGTGGATGACCGCGAAGCATTCGAGACCATTACCGACCACCTTATCAATGTCCACGGATATAAAAAAATATACTGTCTCACAGGTCCGCGGAATACCTTCAGTGGGGAGGAGCGCCTTGCAGGCTACAAAAGCTCCATGAAAAAGCACAATATTAATATAGGTAAGGACTGGACCGAATACGGTGATTTCTGGACAGAAGCTCCCAAAAGGCTTGCAAAGCGCATACTCAGCGGTGAGCTTGAACGTCCCGAGGCTATCGTCTGCGGAAACGATGTAATGGCTATAAGCCTTACAAAAATATTCATGGATTCAGGAATAAAGGTCCCAGGAGACATCGCTGTCACAGGCTATGATGCCTCCCTTGAGGGCTATCAGTCATCTCCCTCCATAACAAGCTACAGCCGACCTAATTTCCAGCTGGGAGCGGAGTCCGTGAGAAGGCTCTACCGCATAATCACAGGCAAAATATGCAACAAGGTCCCGAATGAAAACGGCGAGCTCCGCCTTGGAGAAAGCTGCGGCTGCGCTGAAAATCCCGGTCTTCGCCACAGTATACTCCGAAATATCAGCATAAACAGCCGTTTCGAGTCACAACTCCTTTACGGCGATATGCTCTTCGATATAACAAATGCGGATAATATCCACACTTTTGCCGACAGGCTGGATAATTACACCTACTTCCTGCATAAAATGAGAAGGGTGAGGATATGTCTCACAAAGAGCTATGTGGACGCCACCGTGGACAAAAATGCTGAAGAGCTCAGCTTCCACACAGGAGACAAAATGAAGGTCATCCTTGCAAAATCAGCTATATGGCGCGAGGCGGAATCCCACGGTTTTTTCAGCTCGTCAGATATACTCCCGGATTTCAGTGAGGAACGCAGCTATCCCTCCGCCTTCTTCATCTCTCCCCTGCACTACAACAACAATTTCTTCGGATACTGCGCTGTTTCCTTCGGAAAAGAGCCGCGCTCCTTCAGTTCGCTATACATGAAGTGGATAAATTACGTTAACGTCGCTCTTGAACAGGTGCGCATAAAAGCCATTATGAACCGCACTATCCTCAACACCAGCAAGGCTCTGCTCTACGACCATATCACAGGGCTCCTCAACAGAAGCGGCATAGAACAGGAATTCTCCACTAAGTTCTCGGCAGCTTCGGGCAACCGCTCTATCGAATGTATAACCTTCGAACTGAGCGGCCTGAAAAAAGCCTATTACCAAGGCGGCGAGGAAAAGTCAAACCGCATTATGGCAGCATTCGCAAAGAAGCTGCGCTCGTGTATACACGGACGTGAGATATACGGTGCATGGGCTTCCGAGACGCTGTGTGTGGTAAGTCCCGAAAACGGAAGGGCTGAGACTATATACGAGCAGCTCTGCGGAAAGATAAAGGAAACTCAGTTCAACGGCGAGGAAAACTGTAATATCGACTTCACCGTGGGAACATGCAGCCTTGAGCTCAGCAGCTCCTCTGATCTGTCGGAGGCCATGTACAAGGCAACTATGAACCGTATACACACCTATACAGTATCCGAGCCTACGTCAAATCCTCAGTTCGAGAAGCTCTGCCTGCTCCGCAACAGGATAATGAAAAATCCCGAGCTTCCGTGGAAGATAAGCGAGATAGCAGAAAGTCTCTACCTCAGCAAGAGCTATCTGCAAAAAATATACAAATCCTACTTCGGCAGGAGCATTATCGAGGAAATGATACAATTCCGCATAGACAACGCCAAAACACTGCTCGCACAGACGGACATGACCGTTACGGAAATATCCCGCGAGTGCGGCTATTCATCATATAATTACTTCGTCAGACAGTTCAGGATGTGCGAGGACTGCTCGCCGTCAGAGTACAGAGACGAACAGAGAAGAAAGGCTGCTGAACATGAAAACTGATACAAAAGCTGAAGTTATCCTCATGAAGTGTCCCGAGACAAAGCGCATTTACGGCGTAAGAGTCGAAGAATGGCAGGGAGACTGGTTCAGGACATGGGCATTTCCCATAGAAGAAAGAAAAGCCTCTCACGAAGGATTTGACAAAACCAAGATAAGAGGCAATCTCTACCCTGCTGACGAGTACAACGGCTGCCCCTACTGCAAGTCCGTATGCTATGTACAGTGCAGCCGCTGCGGAAAGCTCAGCTGCTGGAACAGCGAGGAACGCATATCCTGCGCATGGTGCGGTCTTACAGGTGACGTTTCAAGAATAGAGGACGAGATAGACGTCAGGGGCGGAGATTATTGAGAAGCGCTGCTCCATTGCTTTATCGGCACACACATTTCCACGCAGGAAATCCCCAACTATTATTATTTCAAATAAGGTGATAAAATGAACAGAGATAAGGTCATTGTCAGAACCAGTATCATCGGCATACTTGCCAATGTTTTCCTTGCTGCCTTCAAGGCCGGGGTGGGAATCCTCAGTTCCTCCATCGCTATCATACTTGATGCAGTAAATAATCTCAGCGACGTCATGTCATCGGTAATAACCATTATCGGCACAAAGCTTGCCCACAAACGCCCCGACAAAAATCACCCCTTCGGCTATGGCAGAGTGGAAAACCTCAGTACAACGCTTATTGCGGTCATCGTTCTTTATGCAGGTGTTACCTCCCTTGTGGAGTCGGTCAAGAAGATAATACACCCGTCTGTCCCCGACTATTCCGCAGCCGCCATAATCATCGTAGCCTCGGCAGTTGTCGTAAAGATACTTCTCGGACTATACGTCCGCAAAAAGGGCGAAAGCGTAAGCTCTGATTCCCTCATCGCCTCAGGCAAGGACGCTCTGCTGGACTCAGTCATCTCGGCAGCCACTCTGCTTGCAGCAATAATCTACCTTATATCAGGAATTCGCACAGAAGCATGGCTCGGTGCATTCATCTCACTTGTCATTATCAAATCAGGTCTTGAGATACTCGGAGAGAGCCTTTCAAATATCATCGGAAAGCGCATCAGCAGCGAGCTGTCAAAGGAGATCAAGGATACCGTCACCTCATTCCCCGAAGTACAGGGCGCATATGACCTCATACTCCACAGCTACGGTCCAGACCTGCTCATCGGCTCGGTACACATCGAAGTTCCCGATACTATGCCCGTTGCAGAGCTTGACAAGCTGGAGCACAGGATAACTGAAAAAGTGCTTGCAGAGCACAAGACCATACTCACAGGTATCAGCGTCTATGCTGTAAACACCCAGAACGACAATGCTGCTCAGATATACAGCGATGTACGCAGAAACGTCATGTCCCATGAGTATGTATTGCAGATACACGGCTTCTACCTTGATGAAAAGAGCATGACCATACACTTCGACATAATCATTGATTTCGCTGCTCCCGATAGTGAGGAGCTGTATAAGCATATCCTCACCGAAACTCAGCAGGCATATCCCGATTATAACGTCAGCATCACCCTTGATACCGATGTCAGCGATTGATAATACGCATAAAAAAGTCCGACACAAGTCGGACTTTTCTTTATTTTATCTCTGCTATTGTAACGCCGTCCTCGCCCTCGCCGAAAAGTCCAAGTCTGTATGACTTTACAGAGGGATGATGCTTCAGACGGTTGTGGACAGCCTGTCTGAGAAGTCCCGTACCCTTGCCGTGGATTATGGTCACGGTGGAGATGTTGGACATGACCGCATGGTCTATGAATGCGTCCAGCTGAACTATGCCGTCATCGCAGGTGCAGCCGCGTATATCAAGCTCCATCTTGCCTCTGCGCTCAGCCTTTACGCCTATCTTGTTCATCTTTCGTGCAGGGCGTATGGACTTGTTGCCCACAGTGACCTTCTCAGGCTCCTCAAGACGCAGACGGGATATATTCATCTTGGTCTTCATAACGCCCATCTGGACGAAAACAAATTCACTGCCGTCAGGCTCTCCCGAGATTATGCCTTTGCGCTGTAAATCAACAACATAGACGGTATCGCCGCGGTGAAGCTTTCTCGGCAGCACATAGCCCTCGTTGGGGTCGCGCTTTTCCACAGGATTTGCCGTATCGTACATCTTGTTGAAGCTCTGCTTCGTTCTGGATTTCATCCCCGAAACATTGGAGCTGAAATCTTTTTTATCCTTTTCCTTGCGAAGCTTATCCAGCTCGTCAAGAAGCTCGTTGGACTCCGCCTTTGTCTGCTCGATAATGGTCATGGCGCGGAGTCTCGCCTTTTCAAGCTCATCAGCCTTTGCGGCTTCTATCTCCTGACGCTCTTTGCGTATAGCCTCCTCATGCTGAGCTGTCTCTGCTCTGAGGCGTGATATTTCAGCCTTTTGCTTTTCAAGCTCTATTCGGCTTGCTTCAAGCTTGCCTATGACCTCCTCCAGACGGGTATTTGCTTCGCTGACTCTTGATTTAGCGTCGGCGATTATATCCGAAGGCATGCCGAGGCTCTCTGAAATTGCGAAAGCGTTGGACTTACCGGGTGAGCCCACGATAAGCTTATAAGTTGGTCTCAAAGTCTCTATGTCGAACTCACAGGAAGCATTTTCCACGCCGTCGCTGTCGATAGCGAAGACCTTCAGCTCCTGATAGTGAGTCGTTACCATTATCTTTGCACCGCTCTCCATAAGTCGGCGGATAATGGATATTGCCAGTGCAGCGCCCTCAACGGGGTCTGTTCCCGAGCCCAGCTCGTCAAGGAGTACAAGTGACTGCTCATCGGCGGTTTTCAGTATCTCAATGACCTTATTGGTATGGGACGAGAAGGTAGAAAGATTCTGCTCTATGCTCTGACTGTCACCTATATCTGCCAGTATATGGTCGTATACGGAAATCCTGCTTCCATCAGCAACAGGTATAAGGAGTCCGCACATGGTCATAGCCGCAAGAAGGCCTGCTGTTTTCAGCGAGACCGTCTTACCGCCTGTATTTGGTCCTGTGATTATGAGCGCCTGATAGTCCTCTCCCAGACTTATCTCAACGGGAACAGCCTTATTCCTGTCAATAAGAGGGTGGCGGGCTTTTTTCAGATGCATAGTGCCGTCGTCGGTTATCTCAGGCAGCGAGCAGTTCAGCTTTGCCGCAAGATTGGACTTGGCAAAATAGAGATTCAGCTCAGTGCAGACCTTGTAGTTCTCGGCAAGTATATCCGCATAGTCGCCGCAGTCGCGGCAGAGCTGATGAATAATCCGCTCTATTTCCTCCTGCTCCTTAGCTTCAAGGAGACGAATATCGTTATTTGCTTCCACGATTGCCATAGGCTCGATGAAAATGGTCTGTCCTGTGGCAGAGGTATCGTGGATAAGACCGCTCACCTGTCCGCGGTACTCCGACTTCACGGGAAGAACGAAGCGTCCGTCACGGATAGTCACATTTGACTCCTGAAGGTACTGCTGAGTGGACTTGTTTTTTATCATCTTGTCCAGAGTTTCACGAAGCTGCATGCCTGCACGGTTAATTTTGCGGCGTATAGCAGCCAGCTCGGGACTTGCAGCGTCGGCTATTTCGTTTTCAGAGATTATGGAACGCTCCAGCTTTTCAAGGAGCCAGTCGTTAGGCTGAAGTCTCGAAAAAAGATAGCTCAGCTCTGTCTCCATATTCTCACAGTGTGCATACCAGTCAGCCAGTGCTTTTATCTGTCTGAGCATAGCCGCAATGTCCATAAGGTCGCGGAGAGAAATAACAGCTCCCTGCTTTGCTCTTGCCGCTACAGAGCTTATATCCTTGAAATTGCTGAATGGCGGAGTTCCGAACTGCACCGAAAGAGACAGAGCCTGTGAGGTTTTCAAACACTCATAGCGCACCCTTTTCAGGTCATTGTCGGGACGGACAGCCAGTGCCATGCGGCGTGTCTCCTCATTTGAGGTCAGCTCTGCCAGCATTTCCAGTATTTTATCCAGTTCCAGTGTCTTTAAGTATTTATCCATATTTTATCCTTTACTTGAAAAATGCACCTGTGCCGTTCTGTGCAATTTTTTTGAAGGCGTTCTTCATAACAGCCTGCTGTTCAGGTCTGAGGTTTGATATCGCCTTTATTATTGACGGATAGCACTTCAGTTTTGCGATCTCCTTCAGATTGTCCTTATCGGGAGCACCGAGTACCTCAAACAAAGCGTCCGCAAATATCTGCCGTTCTGTATCGCTGAGCTCCTCAAGCATACCTGAGATAGCCTTATTTATAACATCTCCCGACTTTTTCAGCCTGCCAGCAAGAAGGAAGCGGTTGCGTTTCAGCTCCCAGTTATATGCGTAGTGCTGCTTGATACCGATAGCGGAGTTCTTGACGATCTTCGGATCGGAGCCGCTTCCGAGAAGCATCCCCACTATGGAAGCCTCAGGTATGAAACTTCTTATTCTCGGCAGCATTTCCCTGTATACCTCGGAATTCAGTATCTCATCACGGAATCCGGGGCCGTCGAAAGAGTAGATATTCGTAATGCGGCGGCGAATGTTCTCTTCGCAGAAAAGAGAACTGTAGATAGCGGAATTTCCGCCCTTCGAGTGACCGCCGAGCCTTATGGGACATTCTCCCTCATCGAAAGCGCGGTTGAGATAGTGTATGGCTCTCTCCTGACCTGTAGTCATCTGCATATAGCTGAGGGTAAAGTCTTCCTTCCAGCCCACCACCGTGCCGTCGGTGCCGCGGAAAGCCACAAAACCGCTTCCGTCACCGAGTCTGTAGGTCAGGGCGGCGAACTGCATATCCTCGTCATGCTCTTTTTCGTTCACATAGCCGCGGAGTGTAGTGCCGCGGAAACGTCTGGACTCAGCCAGCTTTCTGAAAAGCAGGTTATCCTGTTCAAATGTAAGTATAGTCGAACGCGGATCTACGGATTCCGGGCGGTATCTGCGGAATGCGTCGGGGATCGTTATCATTTCTTCGAAGCTGTCAGAGACTACACCATCAAGATTAACGTAGCAAAACTGTGACAGAATGAGTCCATCTATCTCGTTGAATGGATCTGCGGAGAAAGGAACATCGCCGCGCCAGTCGAGATAATCAAGAATATTTGCCAGAATACCATCTCCTGTCAAAAATAAAGCGAGCTGATGAAGCGCCCGCCTCTTTATTACACATTATTATAGCACGAATGGAACAATATTTCAAGAGGCGCATTACTGTATATAAAAAGAAGCGGTGCCGAAACACCGCTTCTCAATTGTTTGAGCAATATTAATTACTTAGTAGGATCAAGTGAAGAAACCTTCTTGAGGAGGTACTCCTGAATACGGAGTGCGTCACCAGAAGTTACACCGTCACCGTGCTCAGCAACGTCTGCATTAGCAAGACCCTGCTCTGTAATAGCCTTAGCGTCAGAACCGCCGAGACCGTACTTGTTCGGGTTAGCAAGATTCTGCATGATAAGTACAACGTCTGACATATCAACGTCCTTATCGCAGTTAGCATCGCCCCAGATGTCAGCCTTAACATCGCCGCCGTTTACAGTTGTTGTTGTAGTCTTGTTGCCGGGATCCTGAGTTGTTGTAGTTGTCTTGTTGCCAGGATCGCCTCCCTGAACACCGATGTAATCATACTTCTCGTCCTTATCCTGGAGGAACTCAACGATCCAAGCAAGAGGAGCGTTCCAGTTGATTGTAACCTCGTTTGTAGACCAAGCTTCGATTGAGTCAACGAAACATCTCTGTGATGGGTTAGTTTCCTTACCAGGCACAAATCCGAGTGCACGTACGTATGGATCCTGGAGACCAGCGTTAGGACCGCCTGAAAGAACTCCGTCAGGAGCCATAGGCAGAGTCTTATCGAGCTCGTGTGACCAGTATCTGTGGTGAGGATTTCTCTCCTTGTATGTACCGTAACCAGTTACATATGAGAATGCAAGTGGGTTACAGCCGAGGAGGTAGTTCATACCTGTAAGAACACCGTTCATGTACTTCTCTTCGCCTGTAATATCATAAGCGTAAGAAATAGCCATGAGGTTGTTGATAACCATTGAGTTTGAACCCCACTCATAACCCTTGATAACGATATCCTTTGTGAGGTTGTTCTCGTCAGTGTATCCGGGTCCGTCATACTTGTATGGGATACCGTAGCCCTGGCTCTCCTCTTCCTTGATATATGCATCAGCAGTAGCAATGATAGACTTTGTAAGAGTATCCTTCTGCTCATCTGTGAGGTACTGGTTGTTAAGAAGGAGTGAAAGTGAACCAGCTGAAGCTGTATTACCCCAGTTAAGAACTGAGAATGTACCTGTCTGGTTCTCACCGCCGGTGATTCTCTCAGGAACCTTGAAAGCGTTTGTGTACTCAGAGAGCTCAGCGAGGTATGTATCAGCCTCAGAGTCCTCGAGAGCCTTACAAGATGTGAAGATCTCGCAAGCTGCCCAGTAAAGGTCATCCTTAACCTCGTTATCACCGTAAGGACCACCGCCCTTAGCCTGGTTGAACGGAGCGTAGAGTGACTTCTCATTTGTCTCTTCATCCTTAGCTGCTTCATACCAGTTCTTATCAGCAGCCTGATATGCATCCTTAGCCTCCTGGAGGTAGAATGCAGCCTTCTCAGCGTCGTAAGGCTTGATAAGTCTTGCAACCTGAGCAGAGCAAGCAGCGTAGTTAAGTGTAGCAGCAAGCGTTGGTGGCTTTACGATACGCTCAGTCTCCCAACCCTTTGAACCATCGGAAAGAGTCTTTCCTGAATAGTCCCAAGGTCTTGTAGCAAGACCTGTCCACTTATGATCGTGGAGCTTGTGGTAAACCATGCCCTCATACTTGCCCCATGTAGGCTCGGACTTGTCAACCTTCATAGCTGTCATGAACTCGAGCTCATAGAGACACTCGTCGATGATATCAGGAATCTTATTGCCTGTCTCAGGAATGCTTACTGTGCCTGAACCGTCAGCAAACTTTTCCTTTGTGCTTTCATTGTATAAAGCTCTCTCATACATGTTAAGGAGAGTCCATACAGAGATACCGCCGTTTACAACGTACTTACCGTGGTCGCCGGCATCGTACCAGCCCTTGTTAGCTGTGATCTTTGATGAAGCGTATGTAGAAGTAGCCTCTGTATTTGAGAGATACTCGTTCTTCCAGATCTTCTGAACATAAGCTGTATCAGTCTTATGACCACCCTCATGAGCGAGAGTGCTCTTGTCGCCTGATGTTATATACTTCTCTTCGATATCAATACCTGAACGGTTCTGATAGAAGTAGTTAAGAGCGTTCTTGAGCATATCGTGTGACTTGTCTGAGTAGATGTCATCACCGATATTGAACTCGAATGATCTCCAGTCCTGTCCCTTGATGCGGAGATAATATCTGCCTGGCTTGTTAGCCTTTGAGAAATCGATCTTAGCAACTGAGTCAGCTGAATCAGCATCCTTAGTTACAGCGCTTGTCTCGCCTGTCTCAACAACATCGCCTGACTTAGCGTCAACGAGCTCCCATGTGTAAGTACCTGAGAGGTCGATTGTTGTTGCGCCGTAGAGAACATCGCCCTTGTTATCGCCGAGTGTAGCGATCTTAGCGAAGTTTGTGAAGTAACCGATCTGGTTTACAGAAATGAAATTAACTGTCTTGCCGCCCTTCTTGAGGTTGGGGTCGAAGTTTGCGCTGTAGTCACGGGTTATTGCACCGTAGCCCTCGTTAGGGTCTGCGTTACAGCTGTCTCCGGGTGCTGCATCGCCGCAGGTTACGCAGTCGATTGAAAGGTCATCGAACCAGATCTCGTCGCCTGCCTTAGCATTACCCTGATACTTAGTACCCTTTGCATAGTGGAAGCACCACTCGCAAGCCTCGAGGTCCTTAGTAGGCTTGAATGTACCCTCGAATGTCTGCCAGTCTGTTGTGAGCTTTACAGCAGCCTGTGGCCACTGACCACCCATGTCAGGTCCCATGTGCATATCGTTTGAACCGCCGTCGAGCTCGAAATACTCTTCTGTACCAGCGATATTACCGATCTTTGAGCAGATCTCCATACCAGCTCTGCTGCCCTTGAGCTTACAGCTAACCTTGTACTCGTGGCCAGCCTTGAAGTTAAGATTTCTGTGTCTTACCTGAAGGTCCCACTTTTCCTTGTCAGCACCCTCTGGCTCTACGACCTCAATGTGGAAAGCGCCGTCCTCAAGGTTAAAGTTCTGCTTAGCAGGTGATGATTCACAAGTGTGCCATGGCAGAGCCTTGTGTGTGAATTCACTTTCGCCAACTACCAGACCTGCTGATGCATTCATAGGTGCAACCAGATTAGCTGCTGAAGGAATGATCATAGCCATAGACATAACGCTGGCAAGTAACTTCTTTGCATTCTTGTGCATTTGAATACCCTCCCTGAAAATTTGAATATAATTTATAACGCAATGCCAGTGCAAACATCGCGGTTATACCTTTGTTTTTCGCGGTAAACTGAGCCTCCGCAAAGGAGCCTGCACCGATCTCTGTTTACCAATCATATTATATTATATCGTGAAAAAAAAGTAAATAGTTTTCTGGAATTTCGTTCATTTCCCTAATGGGGTTATGACAGTTTTGTGCAGAATGACAAAAAGGTAAAAAAAATAAGAGGGAAGAAAATCCCTCTTATTTCTTAAATATGAATTAATTTTTATTTTTTCTCAAACAGCGTATTTCGCTTAATAAAGCTTACTTTTTGTAGCTCTCGGGAAGCTCCTTGATGCTGTGGAGAAGGTACTTCTGAATAGACTGAGCGTCAGCAGAAGTGATGCCTGTTCCGTTCTCATAAACATCGCCGTTGAGCATGCCCTGCTCTGTGATATGATGATCGTCAGAGCCTGTTGTGCCGTACTTGTTCGGATTAGCAAGAGCCTGCATTATCATAACAACATCGGAGAGATCCACCTGCTTATCGCAGTTAGCATCGCCCCACTCAGTTACCTTTCCGTTTCCTCCGCCCGGCTTAGTGGTAGTCTTTTCAGGATCAGGCTTAGTTGTTGTAGCAGTTGTTGTGCTGCTTGTTGAACTGGTTGTTGTGACGGTGGTTGTGGTTGTTGTGTTTGTTGGCTTTGGAGCTGTTGTTGTGGTCGTTCCCGGATCACTACTCCCTTTTCCGTTCTTAGTGCAGGGCTGTGCAACAAACTTAGTGCCGTCAGGCTCTTCGCCCCATGCTATCTTACCGTCAACATACATAGGCATATGCTCGTTGAGTGAATCAGCCTTCTTGAGGTCTGTAGCCTTTGCAAGACCGCCGAGGTATGACCAGTCGTTTGATGTATCCCATGCACCTGCTGTTGACTTGCCGTCCACTGCGTCAGGGATAGAAATTCTGAACTGTACCTCGTCTCTGTGTTCGCTCTGACCTGTAGGCTGGATAGCTCTGCCGTCCTCGAACTTGATGCTTGCGTAATATGTATTTCCTGTAGGATCACCGTCGTACTTGTAAGGACCTGAAACTGTAGCGTGTCCCTGTCCGCTCTCATACTGCTGTGACTTGCCCTCGACCTTGATATCATCGACAGAAAGTCCTGCCTCAAGCACCTCTGATACATCAAAGAAGTATCTGTACTCAACGTCCTTTGCAACTCTTGCAGGCCATGCTGTGTGGTTCATAGCCCATGCCTTGATCTCTGTATAGCTTGCAGCAGGAGTACCGTTGATAATAGCAGCGACCTCCCACTCAGCCCACTTAGGCATTTCAGCAGGTGGGAATGCAGCATCAATATCTCCGCCGTAGTCATCTACCATAGCACAGAGACAAGCTGTATAGCCTGCGTTGTAGTCGATAGCGACCTCTGAATACTCATACTGGGCAACGCTGTTCTTGTAGCTTCCCGACTTGTCAGGACCGCCTACGAGAGCGCCGTAAAGTGTATGAGCGTATTCTGTCTGCCAGCCCTCTTCGCCGCCGGACTTCTGACCAAGGTCATTCCAGTGGTCATCGTGGATACCTGAAGCTGTTCTGTGGTGGAATGCTGAAGGCTGATTGTCGCCCATTCCGAGAACGTAGCTCATCTTCAGACCGTTGTCGCCGAATACGTAATCCATCTGAGACTTAGCCCAGTCATTGTACTTCTTTGAAAGTGAAGCGTCGTCCTTGAACAGTGTATCACTTGCAAGCTTTGCAAGCCATGCTGTTGTTGTAGCGTGACGTGCGCTTCCCCAGTTGAAGAGCCATGCGAGACCGTCAGGAGTATAGTCTACCTTCTTTCCGCCGTAGCCGTCTATCCAGTAGTCAAGGTGGTGGGAAACGTGCTCGATCCACTCCTTGTTGCCTGTATTAAGGGCATAGAGGTAAGCTGCAGCCTGTGAAGTATCATCCCAGCAGAGTCCCCATGTGTACTTGCGTGAAGTAGACTGGTTTTCAAGTGGGAAATCAGGAATATAGTCCTTCTCGATCTTGTCGAGGTAGCTCTTGTCGCCTGTAGCGATATAGAGCCAGTTAGCAGCATACATACAGTCATCGAGCCATGATGATGTATCATACATTCCGCTCATGCCGCCGATGTCCTTGCTTGCTCTGATCTTGTCAGCGCCCTCAAAGAGGTCCTTTGCATGCTTGAGGTACTGAGCAGCCTTGTCAGGCTGGCTGTCCTTGAATATGATATATCCCTCTGCGAGACAAGCTGATGAAAGAGCTGCTACAGAAGCATTTTTAATAGTATCGTAAGGTCTCTCCCAGTTTTTGCTGTTGAGATGATGCTTGCGGAGGTATACCTCAGCGCTGCACCAGATGTTATGGTCAGTAGAGCCACCCTTGAAGTCACCGATAGTGCCTATCATTTCGCCGCCGCCCTTGTCGCATGCCATAACGTAGTCCATACCCCACTGGATATTGTTGCGGTAGGTCTCGCCCATGCCTGCCTTATCAACAGCGTCCTTGTACTGGATGTAGCCCCATGCCATGATAGAAGCCGAATAAGCGTTGGTAAGAGTGAACTTGAAGTGGTCACCTGCGTCGAACCAGCCACCCGGAACGACATCTGTCTCGTTGCCGTCCTCGTCTACCATTGAGTCAGCGCGCCATGCTACCTGATTCCACTCAGGGAGCTTGCCTGCCTGCTGTACCTCATAGAAGAACATAGACTTCTGGAGAGCTTCCGCATAATTGTAGTTGGAAGCAGCGTTTGCTGTTGCAGCCATATCCTGCACGCCTGCCTGTGGAGCGTACGCAAGAACGCCCATAGACATTGCCAGAGCAGAAGCAGCTGCCGTTAACTTTTTGATTATCATTTTTAATACCCCTCTCGTATTAAATATTTTCAGATGCAGCAGTACACTACACCTATACACCTTAAATATACAATAAAACCGCAGATTTGTCAAGCCAAAAACAACATTTTTCACAAACGAGCTGTGCCAGCTCGACCGCTTGCCACGTTGCCGCTCGTAAACTCGCTCACATTCATTAGAACCGTTATCCGTACATCGCTTACACCACAAAAATGTATACAGCTGAATTATTCAAGGAAAAAGCTGTGCCAGCGCCCCCTGCATTCTTAACTCTCAATTCTCAGCTCTTAGTTCTTAGCTCTTAGTTCTTAGCTCTTAATTCGCTTGACTTTTGAAATGCAAAAGTATATAATAATAATGTATACGCTCACGAAGCCTGCGCAAAATAGCTTCGGAGGTGTATCCATGAAAGATGAAACCAAAAAAGTCGATTCTCCTGCTGAGGAGGCGCTGGAAGAAGCCGAGCTCGCCCGTGAAAACGGTCAGTCGGTATCAAAGAACTCCAAGCACCTTATCCACTGCCTGTCCGTAGTCGGACAGATAGAGGGGCACTACGTCCTCGCAGAGCAGAATAAGACCACCAAGTATGAGCACATAATCCCTGCCCTCGTCGCAATCGAACAGGACAGGACAGTTGAAGGACTCCTCATCATACTAAACACCGTAGGCGGCGATGTGGAGGCAGGTCTTGCCATCGCAGAGCTTATCTCGGGCATGAAAACTCCCACTGTATCACTTGTGGTAGGCGGCGGACATTCCATAGGCGTTCCCCTTGCGGTAAGCGCAAAACGCTCATTCATCGTCCCCACAGCTTCAATGACTATCCACCCCGTCCGCATGAACGGCACCGTTCTCGGTGTGCCCCAGACTCTCTCATATTTCGATAAAATGCAGGACAGGATAGTGAGATTCGTTACAAAAAACAGCTGTATCACCGAGGATGACTTCCGCACACTGCTTATGAACACGGAAGAGCTGGTCCTCGATGTGGGGAGCGTTGTTGAGGGAGAAAAAGCCGTGGAGCTTGGACTTATCGACAGTCTCGGAAGTCTCGGCGACGCAATGGATTGTCTTTACGATATGATAGAAAATACAGAGAAAAGATACGCGGACTGACCGCACTGCGCCGCATGAGGCGCAGATACATAAGAACAAAACGGAGGCAAATATGGCAGAAGCAAAGAAAACTACAAAGGGAGCTCCCAGGAAAAAGGCAGAAGCCCCCAAAAGAGAGCCCGTCAGGAGCAATGCAAAGACCGCTCCGCAGAATGAGAGCAATCAGCTGTGGTCGATACTCCTTTTCGCACTGGGTGTCCTCACCGCTCTCATGGTGCTTGTAAAGGGCACAAAGGGCTGGCTGGCATTACATAATCTCCTTCTCGGAACATTCGGTATATCAGCATTTCTAATACCCGTTATACTCATTTATACAGCCGTTAAACTTGGCACCGAGCAGACAAAGAAAGATCTCAGCGGCAGAAATATCTGGTGCATCGCCATGATATTCCTCGCAAGCGCTGCATTCCAGATATTTGTCGTGGGACGCATTCCCGGCGGCACTATGGGCGGTCACTTCAAGATACTCTATGAGGAGGGGGCAAAGCTGAAAAGCGGAGGCGTAGCAAGTCTCCTGTTTGCAGGACCTCTGCTGAAGTTCTTCGGCAAGCTTGGCGCAAGGCTCATATCACTGGTGCTGTTCTTCGTGTTCGGCATGCTCCTTTCGGGACGCGGACTCGTGGACTTTCTCAAGCTCCTTGCAACGCCCTTTGTATTCATCGGAAAATGCATCAACGGCATACAGAATATGTTCATCGGCGGCGATTTCGTAGACGCCTTTGAGGACGATGATAACGACGACGACAAGGAAAAGCGCGATTTTGACGCCGACCTTGAAGCAATAAACATGGCAAATACACGGAAATCATCCCAGAAGCCCTCCGAGAAAAAAGCTCAGAACAAGAAGGCTGTGGAGGCACTCCCCGACGGATTCTTCGATCTTGATATCCCACTCCCCACAGACCACCTTATCGCACATGACAGCGCTGAACCTGAAGACAGTGCAGACTCCACAGATGCGGATACAGAGCCTGCTAAGGCTCCCGAGCCAAAGCTGCCGCCTCTTAAAAAGGTCAAGGCACCCGTTTCCATAGCCGTGGGCGAAGATGAGGAGGAAGAGGACGATATTCCCGACGAGGGACTTGAAAAGCTCATCAGCAAGGCTGCCGACAAGAAGTCTGCTGCTGATGAGGAAGAGGTAATCGAGGAGGGAGAACCCGAGGAAGAAAAGCCCGTGTACATACTCCCACCTATCGATATACTCACACGTCCCGAGATACGCTCGAACCGCAACGAGGCTATGGTGGAAATGCGTGAAAAGGCAGAGGTAATCGTAAACACCCTCAAAAGCTTCGGTGTCGCAGTAAGGATAAAGGACCTTATCCGCGGTCCGTCAATTACACGCTATGAGATACAGCCCGCCCCAGGTATCAAAGTCTCAAAGATAAAGGGACTTGAGGACGATATCGCTCTCAGCCTCGCAGCTCAGGGCGTCCGTATAGAGGCTCCTATCCCGGGAAAAGCGGCTATCGGTATCGAGATACCTAACTCCACAAAGGACACTGTAACTCTCCGCGAGATACTGACCTCCTCCGAGTTCAGAGACTCAAAGAGCAAGCTTGCCTTTGCCGTCGGCAAAGACATCACGGGAAATGCCATTGTAGGTGACATCGCAAAAATGCCTCATGTTATCATCGCAGGTACTACGGGCTCGGGTAAGTCAGTCTGCACCCGTTCTATTATAATGAGCATCCTCTACAACGCAACTCCCGACGAAGTAAAGCTGATACTTATCGACCCGAAGATAGTTGAATTCAAGATATTCGAGAATATCCCACATCTTCTCATCCCCATCGTTACTGACTGTAAACGTGCCGCAGGAGCTCTCTGCTGGGCGGTCAACGAGATGATGCGCAGATACAATATATTCGCAGAGGCAGGCGCAAACGACCTCAAGTCCTACAACGAGCTTGCAGAGGTCGACGGCGACCTTGTCACAATGTCTCAGATAGTCGTCTTCATAGACGAGCTGGCTGATATGATGCTTGTGGCAGGTAAGGACGTCGAGGACTATATCTGCCGTCTTGCACAAATGGGACGTGCTGCCGGTATGCACCTTGTAGTTGCTACTCAGCGTCCTACCACAGACGTTATCACAGGTCTTATCAAGGCCAATATCCCGAGCCGTATCGCCCTCTCGGTAAAATCCGTCACCGACTCACGTACTATCATTGATATGGGCGGTGCAGACAAGCTCCTGGGCAACGGCGATATGCTCTATATGCCTATAGGCGCAGGAAAGCCTGTCCGTGTACAGGGCTGCTTCTCGCCAAACGATGACATTGCTGAGACAGTACGCTTCATCAAGTCACAGGCTGAGGTAAAATACGATCCACAGGTAGTAGAAACTGTTGACAATTACAGACCGGAAACTCAGAGCGGCTCAGGCGGCTCTGAAGGCGGAGCTCCCACAGGCGGCGGCAGCGACGAGGATATCGTAGAAGCTGCAATAAAGGTAGCAGTTGACGCAGGTCAGCTGTCAACATCAATGCTCCAGAGAAAGCTGAAGCTCGGCTACGCAAGAGCCGCAAGAATTATGGACGAGCTTGAGGAACGCGGTGTCATAGGCGCAAGCGAAGGCGCTAAGCCGCGAAAGGTACTCATGTCAAAAATGCAGTACGACGAATGGAGACTTCGCAGAATGGACGAATAACGGAGGTATAGTATGAAATTAGCAGAAGCATTGCAGGAAAGGGCTGATCTCAGCCACAATATCGAACAGCTCAGATGCAGACTTACAAACAACGCCATCGTTCAGGAAAACGAAAAGCCTGCAGAGGACCCCAAGGCTCTCATCAGAGAGCTCGACAGCTCAGTGATAAGGCTCGAGGAGCTCATCAGACGCATAAACCTCACAAACTGCGCTGTTCTCTCCGACGGAAAGACCATTACAGAGCTGATTGCAAAGAAGGACGCTCTTAAAATGAAAATATCCGTATACAAAGACCTTGCAGCTGCTGCAAGTCAGACGGCAAGACGTGCAAGAATGACGGAAATAAAGATACTCAGCACCGTTGATGTGAAAAAACTCCAGAAGCAGATCGATGATATGTCAAAGGAGCTCCGCATCACCGACAACACCATACAGGCACTCAACTGGTCAACAGAGCTTTTATAAGCTTTTTCGGTGTAGTCCCTTGCAGGGCGAATGCAGACCCGTTCTTGAAAAAGAATATTATGGTTGTGCGGAGAGCAGCACGGGGGTTCGAATCCCTGCTTACAGCTAAGCTCCAACAACGTACAAACGTATTGCTATCGCTTATCGATAATTACCGTGCATTGACTGTGGGGACGAGGGTGTGGATCGGGGATATACTGTAATCATCTGGAGGTATTTATGAAGCTTAAAAAGCTTTTTTCCGCAGCAGCTGCTGCGATGATAATATCAGGCGCTTTTCCTGCGTCGGCTCCTATGGAAAGCATGGCTGAAATTTCAGCTTCAGAAAGCGTTTACAGCCGCAGCAGAGTAATGGCGCCAAAGGCTGCGACCACAACAAAAGCGGCTGTTACAACTACCGCACCGACAACCAAAAAGGTAACTACCACAACCAAGGCAGCAGCCACTACTACTGCAAAAACTACTGCCACCACTGCAAAAACCACTGCTGCTGCAACGACAACTACTACGACTACATATAAGCCTGCGGTACAGGGAGAGCCTGTTTTCCATATCTCAAGCACTCAGGTCTATGAGAGCGACGCAAGAAATAACAGTCAGGAGATCACTCTGACCGTTGACGGTGCAAACAAGCTCTATTGCGATACCCTCATCTACGTTTACTACGACAAGCGTATGCAGGCAGGCCAGGCACTTCCGGGCGAAGCTGCAAAAGAGCTGACAACAGGTCAGGCTTTCGGAGATACCAATGACTTCATAGTGCTGACCACAAGCGGAAACGCCGATGTGGGTGCAGACGGCGTTATGTGGGTGCTCAGCTTCACCCTTCCCGCTGACTGTCAGGCAGGAGATATTTTCGATATCAGGATCGGCGATTCCAAATACGGCACCATCAAGCCCCTGTTCACTAATTTTGCCTACGACAGCAAGGGCGAGGCTATGACAAAACACATCTTCACAAAAGGCATTGCCGAGGGAAGTATAACTGTAATTGAGGATCCTCCCTATAAGCTGGGAGACATCAACAATGACAAATCAATAAATGCTGTTGACGCTTCCATTGCACTCACAGAATACGCTTCCATATCAAGCGGAAAGAAGACCACCTTCACCGACAAGCGCCAGAGCCTTGCGGCAGACACAGACAGCAGCGGTGCAATAAATGCTATTGACGCATCCTACATTCTTTCCTACTACGCAAATACTTCAACTTCATCGGGAAGTACCGAAAGCTTTGAGGAATACATGAAGAAGACTTCAAAGTAAGTCCCCTACCTATTATATATAAGGAGTTATAACTATGAAAACTGTTAATATCGCAATAGACGGACCTGCAGGCGCAGGAAAAAGCACCATCGCAAAAATGGTATCAAAGGAGCTGGGCTACATCTATGTGGATACAGGTGCTCTTTACCGTACCATCGCTTTGTATATAACCGAAAACAACATAGCTGACGAGGACATTGAGGCTTCTCTTCCCAAGGCAGACGTTCAGCTCAGATTCATTGACGGAGCTCAGCGAGTTTTCCTCGGCAGCAGAGATGTTTCCGACCTGATAAGAACTCCCGAGATCTCCATGGCTGCTTCACGCACTTCGGCTATACCTGCTGTAAGAGCATACCTCTTCGACACTCAGCAGAAAATAGCCCGTGAGAACAACGTACTCATGGACGGCAGAGACATCGGTACAGTAGTCCTTCCCAACGCTGATGTGAAGATATTCCTCACAGCCTCTGCGGAGGAACGTGCAAACCGCCGCTACAAGGAGCTTGCTGAAAAGCCCGGCTGCCCCACATATCAGGAGATACTCGATGACATAATCAAACGCGACTATCAGGATATGCACCGCGAGACTGCTCCCCTCAAGCAGGCTGAGGACGCTGTTCTCGTTGACACTACCAAGCTCAACTTAGAGGAATCAGCAGCAGCTATCGTTAAGATAATCAAAGAGAAAACAGCCTGACAGGGCTGTCCTTCCGTAAGGCGCCCGTAAAGGTTCCTACTGAACGAAAACTTTTTCCGAGGTGAGATACATATGTATTACATAGCCAAGTTTCTGGTATGGCTGGCAATGCACATCGCATACAATCTGCGTTTTGAGGGCAGGGAGAATATCCCGAAGGATACTCCTGTCATCTATGCCTCAAATCACAGATCCAACGCCGATCCGCCGATATTAGGCGCAGGCGGCAGAGGAAAATACGCATTCATGGCTAAGGAGGAGCTCTTCCGCAACAAGCTCTTCGCATGGCTTATCACTGCTCTCGGAGCATTCCCCGTTGCCCGGGGCAAGGGCGATACGGGAGTTATAGACACCTCCGTCGAGCGTCTAAGCAGCGGCAGGAGCCTTATGATATTCCCTGAGGGCACACGCTCAAAGGACGGCAAGGTAGGCAGAGGTCACACGGGTGCCGCTCTCATTGCTGCCCGTTCAGGCAAGCCTGTTGTTCCCGTCGGAATAGTTTTCGACGGAGATCTGAAGTTCCGCAAGGCTGTCACAGTAAAATATGGCACTCCCATTGATCCTGCCGAATACTGCGAGATAAGCGATACCCCGAATCCGCGCCAGCTGGTCAAGCTCAAGAACCGCTATATGTCTGATATAAAGCTGCTGGTCGAGGACGGACAGAATGCTGATGCCGAGGAGAAAAAGGAGGAGAGCGCTGATGAATAAGGTAACTGTTGCAAAGTCCGCAGGCTTCTGCTTCGGCGTTGACAGAGCGGTAAAAATGGTATACGGCGAGCTCGAAAAGAACACCAATGTGGCAACGTTGGGACCTATAATCCACAATCAGGACGTCGTAAATGATATGCAGGCAAAGGGCGCAAGGATAATCGATACCGTTGACGAACTAAGGCCTGATGAGACCGTTGTTATACGCTCCCACGGTGTCGGCAGGGATATATATGAACAGATAAAGGCAAAGGGCAACAGAATGCTGGACGCCACATGCCCATTTGTATCACGTATTCATAAGATCGTCGCCGAAAAAACTGCTGAGGGTTACTTCATCCTCATAGCAGGAGACCGTGATCACCCCGAGGTACAGGGTATAGTTGGTCATTGTGACGAAAATTGCCTTGTTTTCAAGGACAACTTTGAGCTAAAAGCCTTTTTTGAAAAAAATTATAAAAATTTGCGAAAAAAGCTTGCAATTGTGGCGCAAACGACGTATAATATAGTAGTATGGGGTGAGTGTTTAAACGTGATCCCGAAGGACGATCCCGATATTGTCATATATGATACCATATGCAATGCCACCGATACGCGTCAGTCTGACGCAGCCGAGCTTGCAAAGAACTCTGACATAATGCTTGTAGTCGGCGGCAGACACAGTTCCAACACTGTCAAGCTTTATGAGGTCTGCAGCCGCTATTGTAAAACGTATCATATTGAAAATTCGGACGAGCTTCGGACTTTAAAGCTTCCAAATGCCGAGAAGATCGGCATCACTGCAGGCGCATCAACCCCCGCCTATATAATCAAGGAGGTACAAACCAAAATGGCAGAAAATGAAATTCTTGCAGCTAATCAGGATGAGGAGATCGATTTCGCTCAGGCACTCGACGAGTCATTCAAAAAAATACATACAGGAGAGAAAGTTAAAGGCACCGTTATCGCCGTAAACAATACAGAGGCTATCGTTGACCTCGGTACAAAGCACACCGGCTATGTTGCTCTTGATGATCTTACAGACGATCCTTCAAAGAAGCCTTCTGACATTGTCAGCGTAGGCGACGAGATCGATCTTGTTGTTATCAAGGTAAACGACGCAGAGGGTACAGTTGCTCTCTCTAAGAGAAAGGTAGACGAGCAGGCCGGCTACGAGAAGATCGTAAAGGCTCAGCAGGAAGGAACAGTTCTCGAGGGCGTTGTTCAGAGCGTTGTTAACAAGGGCGTTACACTTACAGTTCTCGGCGTAAGAGTATTTATCCCTGCTTCACTCACAGGTCTCCCAAGAGGCGCAGAGCTCGATCAGCTTCTCAAGAAGAAGGTAGAGTTCATCGTTATCGAGGTTTCCGAGGGCGGCAGAAAGAGAGCTGTTGGTTCTATCAAGGCTGTTCAGAACGCTAAGAAGGAAGAAGCTAAGGCTAAGTTCTGGGAGACAGCTGAGGTTGGCAAGACTTACACAGGTAAGGTAAAGTCACTCACAAGCTTCGGTGCATTCGTTGATCTCGGCGGCATCGACGGCATGGTTCATATCTCAGAACTCTCATGGAAGAGAATCAAGCACCCAAGTGAGGTCGTTAATGTTGGCGATACTCTTGAGGTTTACATCAAGGATCTCGACAGAGAGGCTAACAGAATCTCTCTCGGCTTCAAGAAGGCTGAGGACAATCCTTGGGAGATCTTCATGTCCAAGTATAAGGTAGGCGACGTAGTTAAGGCTACTATCGTTTCTATCACAAGCTTTGGCGCATTCGCTCAGATCATTGACGGCGTTGACGGTCTTATCCACATCTCACAGATCGCTGACCAGAAGGTTGAGAATGTCAAGGACGTTCTTACTGTTGGCGACGTGGTAGATGTTAAGATCATCGATATCGACGAGGAGTCAAAGAGAATCAGCATTTCTATGCGCGCTCTTCTCGAGGGTGCAGATGACGAGGCTGAGGAAGCTTCTGACGCTGAATAATCAGTAAATTTAATGGCTGCACGAAAGTGCAGCCTTTTTTATTCATACAACACGTTAACAGAGCATGGTATGGAAAGATCCGCCTATGGCTAATATATGCAAAAAGCAAACCCGGGTGCATAAGACAGATACCTATATAGAAGTTTTGCCCCTGAGTGTTACAAAGCACTCAGGGGCATTGTGAATATTTATGTTGCTAAGCTAAATCTAAATTTATATTTGTAGGGGGGATGACCGCATCGCCCCGTTAAGGGACGCCCTCACTTGCAGGGCGTCCCTCTTTCAAAAACAGTCCACCGGACTGTTTTTGAAATTCACCCTTGCGGAGCGCCTTCGTATTGTTTCGCTGTTCTCTGAAAGCTGTGAACAGCGACCAGAGGCGCTGCCTCTGGACACCGCCAAAGGAACACAGTCCCTTTGGAATCCCGTTCATGGGCTC
>SFMO01000154.1 GCA_004554385.1 Ruminococcus flavefaciens | reverse complement strand
CTGCTCATGAACAAGAAGAGACTCAAAATAAGCAGTATCAATAAGATAATTCATCATCTCACTCTTGTTGCGGTACAGAGAGAATACCTTCTCACCACTTGCAACACGCTCTTCAGTAAGCCTGATGTCACCTCTTTCAGCTGCAAGCTGAACTCTCAGCACATGGATAAGCAGAATATTACGCTGAAGTGATATGGTATTCGTGCCGCGAAGCTCGCTTTTCATGAACTCATAGTCCACACAGCCAAGTTTTTCTTCAGCCATATCATAATCATGGAGAGACATATACGCCTCAGTGAGAAACATGGCATACTGATTCCTGTATGTTGCATAACTCGCAGGCATGGTCATACAGAACTGGAGCTGCGCCTCCATTTCCTTGATAACCGTATCGGAATATCCCTCGTCAGATATCTTTGAAACTATCCTCCTGAATATCCTGAATTGTCTGTTAACACGTGGGATAACCAGGAAATACACGATAAACGCAAGCGGAACAGCAGATACTGCCGAGAATACCACGCGGAACATTATCATCTTTCCAAAACTCACACCGCTCCAAGCTGAGGACAGCAAATCAATAACAGTTGCGGCTGAAAAGATAATAGAAAAGCTCAGAAGCCACCAGGCTGCGATCGCTCTAATTATAATCAGATTATCCTTTGGTTTCTGAAAATCATTTTTCATAGGGTATCTGCTCCATTCCTGTAAGGCTCTTTAGAGGTTATACAGGGAAAAAGGCTCCTGAACCTTATTAAAGAGCCTTTTTCCATTCTGAAATAATAAATGAAGATCATAATGCTTTAATGATCAGTTTCCTCATAAACACTATATCAAATGAATCTGTATGGCCATCTGAATTTGCGTCACAGGAGTACTCAGGCTTTATCTTTCCGAGTACAGTTGCCTGACAATATACAAGATCAGCCACATTTACACTGCCGTCGCGGTTAAGATCGCCTAAAAGCGGCTTAGGAGGCTGTGTTGTAGTCAATGTTGTCGTTGAAGTAGTCTTCGGCTTTGTAACAGTCGTCGTGACAATGGTTGTTGTAGTAACCGGCTTCTTTGTTGTAGTAGTCGTTGTGGTCAGCTTTGCAGTCGTTGTTTTGGACTTTGTAGAAGTCGTTGCAGAGGTGACAGAAGTTCCGACCGTGGTCGATATTGAAGTCAACGTGGTATGCGGCTTGCTTGTTGTAGATGTAGTGGTGGGGGTTGTCTTTTTAGTCGTTGAAGCAGATGTAGTGGTTGTAGTCATAGTAGAAGTAGTATTTGTTGTCTGCTTTGGGACCGTGGTCAGAACATAGTCATTTTCTGATATCTCAGGATACGTAAAATGAGTTATATTATAATCAGATTCGGGTGTATGCTTGACGAAAAAGGTCTTTGACCCCTTCAGGAAGTAGTCATACTTGACCTCCCTGCCGTTCTTGCCGTCAACATCATCCCATGTTACGTCCATGGCGTACCATATATCATCTTCCATTTTTACATAATTCCACATATGGCCTGAGTTTTCCTCAGGAATGAAATTTCCGAAAACGCATACACAGGGAATATCAAGCCTGTCACACATGATCTTGAAGGCTTCTGCATAGCCCTCGCATACAACTCCGGGTTCTACTACTGCGCCCAGAGCGGAGTTGTCAAACCTTGCCTGAAGGTCATAATATGTAAATTTTGATATATAATCATGTATGCTCTTAAGCTGTTCGTATCTGTTGCCGCCCTCGATCGAGACCTTATCAAGCCCCTCCTTGAGGAGTGCGCCATATTCCTTCGCTTCTTCAAGGGAACTAAAGCCCTCAAGATACGCAGGAGTAATTGTAAGTGATCTGATTTTCAGCGTATAAGTGCCTGTCCAGAAGTTTGAAGTGACTCCCGTATCATTGCCGATAGCGATATTGATACCTGAAGGCTCTATCCAGTATATTTCCGGACAGTCGAAAAGCGCTGCATCAATGCCCGGTTTACATGCACCGAAAATTGCAAGCTGATACTGAAGCTGATCCTCATCAGTAAAATCAGACGATCCGGGAAGAGCCGAGACCTTCAGTGTAACTGTCTCCGGAAGCTTGATCGTAAAAGGCGTCAGATCGGGCTCAGTAAGCTTGACAAACCTGTTGTATACCGCCAGGTTATTTGCGTCAAGCTGGTCGCCGTAATTGAATGTACCGCTGCTGTAATTTGATTCAGCCTTTGGCGAAGAAGGAAGTGTCAATGCTCCAAAGTCTGCATCACCGAGTGTCATTTCAACACCTACAACGTCTGATGTATCGTCAACCGCAAAAACAGCACCTGCCGTACCTGCACACATTGTCATTGTCAAAGCTGTCACAAATGAGACCGTCGATGAGATTAATCTTTTCATACAGAACCCTCCTATTGAAAGTATTAATACCCATCCCCTGTATTTTATCTGTATACTTATATTATATATAAATTGCCCATAAAAGTCAATAGTTTTCACTCGGTTTTCATTTAAAATCAACATTGATATTTTAGTGCAATTTGCTATTCCAAATGAGAATATCGCTATATATAGGCATAAAATGCCGAAAGCACCAAAAAAAAGAAGTATATCGCAGTATAATTTGTTATATTGACACTTGCAAATGTCACTTTGCTGTGATATACTGTTATGTGGAGATTTTGTGCATTTTACTGCACTCATTAAATATTTGAAAGGTGAGATCCCGATAATGTATTTATCCCAGATGACAAAAGAAGAGCTTGCTTCGTTCAAAAGTGAAAACGAAAAGCTGTACAACGACTTTAAAAGTCAGGGACTCTGCCTCAACATGGCAAGAGGAAACCCCTGCAGTGAACAGCTTGCACTCAGCCTTGACATGCTCAAGGCATTTGATGACGGAAACTTTATGAGCGAATGCGGCAACGATGTCCGCAATTACGGTGTGCCTGACGGTATTCCAGAGGCAAAGAAGCTCTTTTCCGATATGATCGGCGTTAACACCGATGAGATCATCATCTTCGGCAATTCAAGCTTGAATGCTATGTTCTTCACTGTTCAGTGTGCTTTCAACAAGGGCATTCTCGGCAGCAAGCCATGGTCACAGTATGATAAGATCAAGTTCCTGTGCCCTGTTCCCGGATATGACAGACATTTCAAAGTAACTCAGTTCTTCGGTGTTGAAATGATTAATATCCCAATGACACCCACAGGTCCTGATATGGACATGATCGAGGAACTTGTCAAGAATGACGATACTGTCAAGGGTATCTGGTGTGTTCCTCAGTACTCAAATCCTGACGGCATCTCCTACAGCGACGAAACAGTCAAGCGCTTTGCAGCTCTCAAGCCTGCCGCAAAGGATTTCCGAATCTTCTGGGACAACGCATACTGCATTCATCATCTCACCGATTCACCTGAATATATTCTCAATATACTTGATGAAGCCAAGAAGGTCGGCAACGAAAACATCGTTTACATTTTTGGTTCCACATCAAAAGTTACTTTCCCCGGCGCAGGTATCGCTGTTATGGGCGCAAGCAAGGAAAATATCGATGAGCTGAAAAAGTATCTTGGAATCAGCATTATCAGCTACGATAAGATGAATCAGCTCCGCCACGTCAGATTCTTTGGTACGTTCGATAATATGCTCCAGCACATGAAGAAGCATATGGCTATCATAGCTCCTAAGTTCAAGCTCGTATGTGAGAAGCTTGAAAAGGAGATCGCTCCTCTTGGCATCGGTCAGTGGACAGACCCTAAGGGCGGCTACTTCATATCATTCAACGCTATGAACGGCTGCGCAAAGAGGATCGTTCAGCTGTGCAGTGAGGCAGGTGTAACCCTCACAGGCGCAGGTGCTACATTCCCCTACGGAATTGATCCCGATGACAAGAACATCCGACTTGCTCCTACATATCCACCGATAGAGGACCTCAGCAAGGCAATGGACCTCTTTGTTATCTGCGTTAAGATAGCTGCTGCTGAGAAGCTGCTTGCTGAATAAAAATCAAAACCACCCGTTAAACGGGTGGTTTGAAAAAGCCCTAAAAGGGCTTGATACTGACACTGCCCCTTAAGAGGACTGAGAAAGGTCTGCCAACTGCATTTCATTCTCAGCTACCCCTTAAGGGGTTTTTTATTTCTTCTTATACTTTTCTCCAGTGAACGGATCTGTTGTTTCAAAGAAACTCAACTGGTCGTTTGCAATATCTCCCTGCAACTGATCCCTGATATATTCTTCTATCTTCTTTGTGTTTTTGCCCACTGTGTCAACATAGTATCCACGACACCAGAAATGACGGTTTCCATACTTGTATTTCAGATTGGCATGGCGGTCGAATATCATCAGTGAACTTTTTCCCTTTAGATAGCCCATTATTTGGGCTACACTATACTTTGGTGGTATTGCTATCAGCATATGTATATGATCTGGACACGCCTCTGCTTGGATTATCTCCACTCCTTTCTGCTCACACAGTTTTCTTAATATTCGCCCTATGTCTATTTTTATCTGATTATAAATTACCATTCTTCTGTATTTTGGTGCGAACACCACATGATACTTGCAATTCCACTTGGAATGTGCTAAACTACTTATATCGTCTCTTGTCATGACGATACCTCCCTTGTTATTTTAGTTTGGTTGGCAGACCATAACTATTTTAACATTGGAGGTTTGTTTTTTCTACTCATAGCTAAAGCTTTTTTGAACCCCCAGTAAAACTGGGGGTTTTCGGAAGACAAATATAGCCCTTCCGATTAGTTTTGAAATGCTCCCCTTTTGTTAGACAATGTGGTATAATAGAAATATACCAAAATGACGTCTAACGAAAGGGGACATTTTTATGCCAAAAGGAAAACCAAACAAGAGATATACACCTGAATTCAAGATCAAGGTTGTTGAAACAATGCATAACGAAGAACTAAGCTATCGAGAGGCAGCACGACAATTTGAGATTACG
>SFMO01000153.1 GCA_004554385.1 Ruminococcus flavefaciens | reverse complement strand
GCAAGGGATTTGAGAGAATTATATCAGACTCAAGGAGAAACTATTGAAACTATAATTGATAAATACTTGCCATACAGTGAGGTTTATGAGCTTGTAGAGCAACTTGCTATTGCCGCATCAATATGACACTTTGCAGGCTGATTTTGATTGATTCTATGTTGTCGCTTTTTGTCAAACTTGACAAGAAGGTCAAAATCGGATACAATATGTATAGAAGGTGTATCTCAGCCCTAAATGAGAAACTTATCAAGAGAGCTTCTCTTGGCTCTAAGCAAGACATTTTAAAGTGAGCGTTTCGCAGCTCTGAGTGCGACCGTAACAAATAATAAACTGCCTGACGGGAACTTCACCTGTCAGGCAGTTTCTGTTTCGTATATAGCGAAGACTTATACCGCTGTGGCGGTGAGTTTCTCAACGTTCTTCGGGTCGGAAAGGTCATAGCCTTCGTATTCGGACAGGAACTTCATCAGAGCTTCGTGCCGAACCTTATATGAGCCCAGCTTCAGCACAGGCAGAAGCCCCGTATTGATGAGCTGATAAACATAGGACGGGTTTGTGTGAAGTATCTGCGATACCTCTTTGACTGTGTAAAGAACTTTCTCCATTCTTTTTTCCTCCTTTATTTTTCGGAACATAAACAACTTGATAAAATGGCGTGTCCCCGTGTAAACAGCGCAAATACGTTGTTTTGAGCGTGTACCTATGCCGTGTAAATTGTCTGACAGCGTGTGTCCTACACGCCGTTTCTGCGGTCACACGTTCCTTATACACGGCAGAAAGCTCGCAGTTACGGGCTTTACACGCTTACACACCATAATAACCACTTGACTTAAACTTTAACGCAATGCCCTTGAATCCTCGGACATGACTGCTCCCGCTCGGAATATTGAGGTCATACCTGATATGATACGCCGCTTCATTCTGCCTGAGCCATGATACAAAAGTCTCACGTTTCAGGGCTGTGAGGGCGTTGTCCTCGCACCAATGATAATAACTGTCATACAGCACCGATGAAGCGACCCGCAGATTTTCCCCATACTGCACTCTGTCCGTATCTTCCAGAAATTCGGTAATATTACAGTTGTCCTGCATAGTCTCCCTGACATTCTGCCTTGCCTTGTCGGAGATCGTAAAGCGGTAATTGTTGGCAAGAAGTCTCAGTAGTCCGTCATACATCCAGCAGAATATCTTCTCTTTCTCAGCGATGAATTTCTCGGCGATGTAGGGGTCAATAATTCGCCTTTCGGGCGGCGGCAGAGTTGTGAGGATTATCATTCGCCTTGAAAAGCCCTTGCTCTTGTCATACAGCGTTTTCGGACTGCCGTTGCCGAAACACAATAGCCTTGTATAAAGCAAAGCCTGCTCGCTCTGCTTGCCTTTGGCTTCAACATCGATCGGCGTTTCTGCGGTGACGAGGTTCTTGATATATCCCGTGGAGGACAGCGCCTGCATCTGCATATCATCATCGACCATGAGCAGACGGTCTTTCAGGTTATAGCGGAAAAAGCGGTCGTTCTCGATTCGGTGGACATTGCCCGTCAGCATATTGTCCATGAATATCTCACGGAGAACGATACCAATGCGTGACTTGCCCTCACCGCCCTGACCGATGAGGAACATCATCTTCTGCCCTTTGGTGGACGGTATCAGCAGATAGCCGAGATACTCCTGCAAAGTGGTCACATCTTCGGGGGTGAGCATCTCCAGCAGGAACGTCAGGAACTTTTCGGGATAATATGCACCCTTTCGGATATTCGGGTCATAGCAGATGTTCAGGCGGTTTTGGCAGAACTCCTTTCGTGGATAGAAGTTGCCATTCAGGTCGAGCTTTCCGTTCTGAACGTGGATAAAGTTCATGTCGGGCGGTATCGGTTCGCTGTATGTATAGAGCTTGAGTGCGTCCATGATCTGCACGACCTTTTTTGAAAGCCCTATCCACACGCCCTGACGGAGCATACGGTAGACTTCGTTGCCGAGTGCGTTCTCGTCCACAAGTCCGTCATAGTCGAAAAAACGTCCGCCGATGCACTTCATGGGGTGCTTTTGCGTGAAAGCCCCACAGAATTTCAGCTCGTTGACAGTAGTCTTGTCAAGCATCCAGTCCGGCAGTTCACGTTCCTGCTTTTTCTTTTCAGGTGGTGCTTCAGAAAGTGGTGTGTCATCGGGCGGCATTGCAGCAATATCCTGTTCTATCTCGGCTTCAACTTCTGACCGCAGCCTTTCAAGTTCCTGCTCGTCATTCTCCCCATTCTTCGACACATCGTTTGTATTCTCGTTCAATCCTGTCTACCTCCAGTTT
>SFMO01000152.1 GCA_004554385.1 Ruminococcus flavefaciens | reverse complement strand
CTATCTCTGCCGATTCGATAGCAAGCGAAGCATCAGGAACTAAGTTTTACATTGCTCAGGCAAGCCTGTCTGCCAATTCTCTGACAAATAAGGAAGGCACTATCCGTGAGGTCAGAACGGGTATGCTCCTTGAAGCAAAGTCAATCTCAGGCTCTAAACGTGTTATCACCTGGCTTTTGGAAAAGCTGAATTTCATAGATTGACATTATGTCGATTTTATCCCCAAAAATAAGAATAGAGGTATATAAAATGAGTGAAATAACAGAAAATGCTGCTCTTGAAATGACGAACGTGTTATCATACAGGAGCAAATCGACTCAAAGTCAGTTAGCTATGGCTTCAAAGGAAATAGATGAACTGCTCAAAAATAATGATGCCAAAAAGGTGGGGTCAAGCGTATCTGCTACATTTGCAATTGATACAACAGGCTCAGAACCAATGCTTGATGTTGAAATACTTATCCCATTAGACAAGGAAATTTCTGTATCTGCTCCATACATGATAAAGCCTGTTTTCAGACTAAGAAATGCAGTAAAAATCAGGCATAAGGGTAACCCTGCATTAATGCAGAATACAGCGAACGAACTTATGGAGTACATTAAGAACAAGGGACTTATGCCTATAACAGCAGGGTACAATGTAACGGTGCAAGAACCTACTTCACCAACAGATGTTGACAGTTTGATTGTTGACATATATGTGGGTGTTAGTGATAATATCTTATAAAATGATAATGAGATATTTGCCATTGCCGCTGTTATAGTGATTTATGTACGCGGAACTGTTGAAACACTTTTATCATAACTTTTGATTATCGAGATTTCAAAAAGATTCCGTTTACATTTATGGCATACACAAATATATACTGCACTCTCCCTGATGTTTCAGAGAGGGTGCTTTTTGTCGGTTAAATTTATGCTTCACAAGCTTGGACGACTCCAACTTATGTTTATGTTCGGGGACTGAAAAATAAACTGTGTAAATGCAATAACTACCAAAATCACCATACTGCTCACACTTGGAAATAATGTCCTGATACTCGCTTTCTGTGAAACGAATATTCAGTGTCCGTGACTTGTTTTCTTTACAGCTTTCAAGGTACTTGCGTTCATCATCGGTGAGTTGGCTCTCGTCCTTGTTGGCAAGGCTCTTGTCAAGGTCGGATTTTACTTGACGATTAAGGGCATAATTGATAACTCCCTCGTAAGTCAAACCCGTTGTTTCAGCGGTAAAAATCTTGGGCGGTCTGCCACGTTTCTTTTTCTCCATGATTTTTGTCTCCTTTTATCTCTCTGATTATCGGCGTTAGCCGATTTTTTTATGACCGCTGTGCGGTCATTTCGGGGCTTGGGGTGTCCCCAACAAGCATTTGGTATTTTCGCTCGCTGTGCGGCGCAAAATACAATGCTTGTTATTTTTGTTGCGCTATGGCGCATATTTTCTCGCCTGAGCTTATCTATCTGCTCAGGCTTTCGATGCTCCGTCAGCGAATTCGTGGAGCGAATGCGACATCTCTCACCGCCGCTTCGGTCGGCGGTATCTCGCTCACGCTTCTGCGTGATGCCCTCAATATCATCACACTTAAAATTGTAATCTGGTACGGCGCAGTTATTGCGCAGTCTGGGCGGCAGTTTGATGAAAGTAGGGGTTGCTTTTTCGGGGCTGCTGTGGTATAATATAACGCAAGGATGTTTGTCTGCTTATCATTGTGAGGTGTTTGTAATATGGAATGGATTATCATTACAGTTATAGTTATCGTTGCCGCACTGGTTGCTTGTATATTATGGGCTAAACAGCTTTCAAAACATAAATTCCAGTGTAAAGCCTGTTCTAAGGAATTTAATGCAAAATGGAATAAACTTCTGTTTGCAATTCACTCCGATGATTATTATGAAATCAGATGTCCATATTGCAATCATAAAGGATGTATTGAAAAACAGAATAGTGATTGAAGATAATTACTTCTCCTTGATAGCTGTGTGAGCGAACTGTAGCTCCGCAGCTTTTTTCATTTTCCCCATAACAACTTGACGAACTCGAAAACTCAAATGGCGCACAAAGTTCATGCGCCCTGCGAATAGACAGATAGCTCCGAAATTTGCTATAATATTATCGTGGGGTTAAATCAAATCCTGCGATACTCCAAACCGAAAAGAGGTGATGTGAATGAGTAAGAAAGCAAAAGCTGAGATTGCTGACGAGTCCGCCGTTATCATTACGGATGCCGTGCTTGCCGAGAATCAGGCGAAGCTCGATAGCTACGAAAAGTCTATCAAGGCAGTGCAGGAACGCAGGCGCAAGGTCATCATCGACAGCAAAATCTACACCTACGATAAGCTTTCACAGCTTTACGGCGGTGCTGAGGGGCAGGCACTTCTCGATGCAGTCACTGCGGAGCATACGCTCATCGGCAAGCTGACTGCAAGCGGTATGACCTATGAGCAGATTGGTGAGCTGGCTGACGATAGTTCTGCCGATGCTGACAACAGCTCGGACGAAAGCTATTCCGAAAAGTACGGTAAGCAGATGAGCTTTTCAGAAACAGATCATTCCTATTCGGAGTAACATATATTCCGACAACAAAACGATTATAGCCGTTCCGTTCGATATAATATCCTATGCGCACAAGTCAGATACATAAAGTTTGGGCGCAATACCTATGGACAAACCTCGACGGTGCGCGCTATAATATTACTGTGCAGGAGTAACGCCCTGCAACAAAAAGCCTATGCGTATAGAGATAGATGATCGCAGGCGGAAAGGAGAAAATTGCAGAAGAAAGAGACACTTGCTGAAAAGGTGGAGCGATACAAAGACAAGCCTACCGACACAGCAACTTATGAGATTGAGGGACAGACTTTTATTGTCACCGCACACTTTGTCGGGGAGAAAAATCTCGACAAGGTGCTTCACGATCATGCTTTTCACAGAGCAATGGAAGAACCCGAAACAGCGTAGTCCTTACTGCCATATTCGGTATTCCATGCTCTTTGAGATATACCGAATATGGCTGCTTTGTTTTTATCAGAAAGGAGTTTTTATCATGACAAAGCAGTCACATTATAACGTGGGTATCTATGTGCGTTTATCGCAGGAGGACGAGCGCGCAGGAGAATCCATTTCGATAGAAAATCAGAAAAAAATGCTGACGGAATACGTCAGCCAGCAGCCCGATTGGAGCTTGGTAGAGATATGCGAGGACGATGGCTATTCGGGTACAGACTTTAATCGTCCGGGTGTCCGACAGCTTCTCGATGATGCAAAGTCGGGAAAGATAAACTTGATTCTTTGCAAAGACTTGTCCAGATTTGGTCGTAATTACATCGAGGTCGGTCAGTATATCGACTATATTTTTCCTTCATTCAATATCCGCTTTATTGCCCTAAGCGACAATGTGGATACTCTTGAACGCAACAGCACGGCTATGGACATGATGCCAATCATGAATCTTTTCAATGAATGGCACGCCGCCAGCACCTCAAAGAAAATTCGTGCGGTCATGGTGTCCAATGCAAAGCAGGGCAAATATCATGCTCCTGTTGCACCGTTTGGCTATCTTGTGGGAGACACTGAGGACAGATTGCCCGTAGTCGATGAAACGAACGCTCCCTATGTCCGTATGATGTATAAAATGCGTTCCGAGGGTGCAAGCTCTCCGCAGATCGCTAAGGCACTGAATGCTCAGGGGGTTATCACGCCGTCCGATTACACATACAAGCGTTTGGGCAAGCCAAATCCCTACATTTCCAATCACCTGTGGAATGCGGCAATGGTGCGTGATATTCTCGAAAATCCCATTTACAAGGGCTGTGTTGTGAGCCAGAAATACACCACCGTTTCCTATAAGAACCACCAGAAGTATATCAGGGATTCCGATGAATGGATCGTCATTGAAGATGCCTTTGAGCCTATCGTGGACAAGGAGTTATGGGATAAGGTGCAGGAGGTCAACAAGTCATGCAGTCACGGCAAGGTCACAAAAAGCGGAGTGATTCTTCCGCTCGGCGGTCTGATGTACTGTGCCGACTGTGGAGCGAAGCTGAAAAACAACACCACGTTCCATGAATCAAAAAAGCGTGGCAAATACAGGCTCGTAACTTATATCTGCAACACTTATGCGAACCACGGCAAGGAGGTATGCTCCTCACATTCAATTTTACAGCGTATCATTGAGGGACTTGTGCTTGAGGACATTCGTGCAAGGGCAAAGCGTGTCATTGAGGACGAGGACGGCGAGAGACAGCGTTATCTTGCGATCAAGGCGAACGAACGTAAACAGCAGACCGAGGACGAGAGCCGACTTCTGAAACAGGCTGAGTGCCGTCTGACGGAGCTTGAAACGATCATCAGCAAGACCTACGAAGAAAGAATGCTCGGTAAGCTGCCCGAAGATCTGAGTGCGAAAATGCTTGAAAAGTATACTGCCGAGCAAAGGGAGCTTACTGCGCAGGCGGAGCAGTATCGCAAGGCAAGAGCGCAGGAGCAGCAGGACGAACTGAACGTTGAGAAGTTCATTCAGCGTTTGAAGAAGTGGAGCGATGCACCTTGCCTTACCCGTGAGCTGTGCTTAGACCTGATCGAATTCATTGTAGTCCAGGCCCGTTGATGCATTTAATGAAGAGGAGTTTGAACGGAGAATTGACCATATCGATGTGGAAGAAGACAGACTGAAGTTCTATTTTCGAGATGGTCATTCTGTAACGGAGCATTGGCCAATACCAAGGAGGAAAAAATGCCAAAAATAACGAAAATACCTGCATCAATCAGCCGATACACATCAGCACCGATTGATGCACCTGTCAAGCGTAAGGTTGCTGCCTATGCTCGTGTGTCAACTGACAGCGAAGAACAGTTAACTTCATACGCTGCTCAGATAAGCTATTACACTGAATACATAAAAGGACGTGAGGACTGGGAGTTTGTTGGGGTGTACACTGATGAGGGTATCAGCGGTTGTTCCACCAAACGCAGAGAGGGCTTTCAGAGAATGATATCGGACGCAATGGCAGGAAAAATTGACCTTATCATAACAAAAAGTGTGAGCCGTTTTGCAAGAAATACCGTTGACAGCCTGACAACTATCCGGCTTCTGAAAGAAAATAACGTAGAGTGTTATTTTGAAAAGGAGAATATCTGGACGTTTGACGGCAAAGGAGAACTGCTCCTTACCATTATGTCGAGTATAAGCCAGGAAGAAGCACGTTCTATTTCAGAGAATGTAACCTGGGGACACAGAAAGCGTTTTGCCGATGGTAAGGTTAGTGTTGCCTACAGCCGGTTCCTCGGATATGACAAAGGCTCCGATGGAAAAATGGTTGTGAACCCGGAACAGGCTGAAATTGTAAAGCTGATATACCGTCTGTTTCTTGAAGGCATGACACCGCATACGATTGCTATTCATTTAACAGAGAAAGGCATTAAAACGCCCGGCGGAAAAGATAAGTGGAATGCAACTACAATCCGCCGTATTCTGACAAATGAAAAGTACAAAGGTGACGCACTCCTTCAGAAAGAATTTACTGTGGACTTTCTGACTAAAAAGACAAAGAAAAACTGTGGTGAAATACCGATGTATTATATCGAAGATGACCATGAAGCCATTATCGATCCTGCAGTATTTGATATGGTTCAGCAGGAAATGGAGCGCAGAAAGACAGGAGCATCACGCTATAGCGGTGTCAGTATCTTTTCAAGTAAAATTAAGTGCGGTGAATGCGGGGGATGGTATGGTGCAAAGGTCTGGCACTCCACCGACCAGTACCGTAAAGTTATCTACCGCTGCAACAACAAATATAACGATGAGCGCTGTACTACACCGCACATCATGGAAGAGGAAGTAAAGACTGTGTTCCTGAAAAGCCTGAATAAGCTGCTTGCCAATCGGGATGAACTGATAGAAAACGTAAAGCTGATTTGTGATAAGCTGACTGATACATCAGAACTGGAAGCCGAAAAAGAAAAATATGCCGAGGAAATGTCCCTTGTTGCGGATATGGTTCAGGCGGCAATGCTGGAGAATGCTCGTATCGCACTTGATCAGGAGGAATACCGGCAGAAAAATGATGTCCTTTCCGCACGATTTGAGGCAGCAAAGAAAAAGCATGACGAATTGGCCATGCAGATTGAAGAAATAGAAACACGAGGACAGAATCTCCGTCACTTTCAGGAAACGCTGGAATCCTTAAACGGACAGGTGACTGAATTTGACAGCACTCTCTGGGGTTCATTGGTTGATTACATCACGGTTTATGAGAACGGAGAAAAAACAGTTACTTTCAGAGATGGAAGTGTGAT
>SFMO01000151.1 GCA_004554385.1 Ruminococcus flavefaciens | reverse complement strand
GGCTCATGCTCATCGTCAAGACCCCTGTCCATTTCAGGATCGACGGCAGGGAGTATCGTACCGCCTCTCATTCATTTATAATCTTCCGCCCCGATACTCCGCAGTATTATTATCCTGCCAGCAATGAATATTACGACGACTGGATGCATTTTTATCCCGATGATGCCGAACAGAAAATGATGTCTGAGCTGGGGATACCACTCGATACACCTGTTGAGATAGGCGACATTACCGAGATGTCTTCAATGATACGAAGCATGTGCTTTGAGCACTACTCGGGAAATCAGTTCAGGATAAACAGTATAGACCTTTACTTTAAGCTGCTAATGCTGAAAATATCGGAAAAGCTGAAGAAAAAGGAGAGCTTTCCGAACAAGACAGAGGGGATATACTCAGAAAAGCTCCTGTGGATACGCAAGTCCATATATCGCTGGCCGAGCCGTGATTACTCCATCGACGACATGGCAAAGGAGCTGTCACTGAGCCGTTCAAGATTCCAGCATCTGTATACAGAGACCTTCGGAGTAAGCGTAAACAGGGACGTTATAACAAGCCGTCTGAATAAAGCGGCAGAGCTGCTCAAGACCACAGACCTTTCCGTGAAGGACGTGGGGATAAGCGTTGGCTATGGCAATACCTCATATTTTGTGAAGGCTTTCGGCAGCTTTTACGGACTTACACCCCTTCAGTACAGACAATCAGAGATGAAATAAAAAAGAGGCTGTTTTGAACAGCCTCTTATCTGTTATATATGAATCCGTCATTTATCCTTGTTTCAAAGTCGGCAACCGGCAGCGGCTTGTCGAAATAAAAGCCCTGTGCAAGGTTACAGCCATTTGATTCAAGGAGATTTACCTGTTCGATGGTCTCCACACCCTCGGTGATACACTCAAGACCTATCTCCTGAGTCATGGCGACTATGTATCTGAACATTATGGTCTTCTGCATATAGTTTTCGCTGCTGCTGGTGGGGAGCAGGCTCTTGTCCAGCTTTACAACGTCCCACGGTATCTCTTTGAGGAGATTCAGTGACGAGTAACCCGTACCGAAATCATCTACGGCAGTTGAGATGCCAAGCTCCTGCAAACCGCTGATTATTCGCTTGAGGTCCTTGAACTCAACATCTGTGGTAGTTTCGGTCAGCTCTATCTCTATGTATTCGTGAGGTACACTGTGCCTGTCGATTATCTCGGTGATATGCTGCAAAAGGTCCATATCAGACAGGTGGCGGCGGGAGAGGTTTACTGACACCCTCACCACGTTTTTGCCGCTGTC
This sequence comes from Ruminococcus flavefaciens, assembly GCA_004554385.1. Lineage (GTDB taxonomy): Bacteria > Bacillota > Clostridia > Oscillospirales > Ruminococcaceae > Ruminococcus > Ruminococcus flavefaciens_T. The sequence goes on along the minus strand of SFMO01000151.1, from coordinate 1,088 downwards.
CAGCCATCTGCGTATGTCACGACAGACCGAATCCAGCATATAGAAATCAAGCTTGCATATATCGCGTCCCTGTTCAAGAACGGGTATGAAGTCTATAGGCGGCACAAGTCTTCCGTTGTGGAACCAGCGGCACAGCGCCTCAGCGCCTACCACACGCCTCTTGGTTATATCGACCTTTGGCTGGTAGTATACAAGGAATTCTCTGTCCTCGAGAGCTCTCGGGAAACATGAGGTTATCTCGTTATCTCGTTTGCTTCTGGCAAGGAGGGCGTCGTCAAAATATACAACGTCCTGCTTTGAAGAGCCCTTTGCAAGGTGGAATGCCATACTTACGCGGTCCATGATGTCTGTCGGGAGTATAAAGCTGTCCATATCGGGGATAACGTATACTCCTGCTGTGGCAGAAATGAGTATTCGTTCTCCTTTGAGCTCATCGTAGATTATGCCTGTACCGTTCAGGAGGCGAAGTATCTGCGGAAGCTTCTTCTGCTTTATCAGTGTTATAAAGTTGTCGCCGCCGATACGGCATACATTCTCGAACTCATCATCAAGCTGTTCAGCTATAAGTCCGATGAACTTTTTCATGACCAGAGTGCCGTTTTCTCTGCCTATCTGCTGATTGACAAGGGAAAAGCGCTTGAGGTTGAAGTAAACAGCGGTATATTCGTCCACTCGCTCAGCCTTGTAGAGTATCTTGATACACTTCATGAACTGGCGAAGATTGAACATATCCAGCTCTGTATCATAGAATGTAAGATGATGAGCGATGCCTGTAAGACGGCTTTTTGCGTGGCTGTAGGTGAGAATATACAGAAAAATGTCTATCCTGTGCTTTTCTGTGTCGGACCACTGACAGCCGTCAGCAGCCCAGAGCCTGTATATAGCAATATTATCGTCGCCTGTAGTAAATCGTTTGTTTAAAAAGACATCATCCTCGCTGAGAGACTGCCCCTCATTATAAAAAACATAGTGCTTGTATATGCCAAGATGCTCGGCAGCCTCGTTATCGTAGGCGAACATCTCTATTTTACATATTCTTAGCAGAGAACACATCTCTTTAAGTGCGGGAGTAATGTCAGTGTTGAGTG
>SFMO01000150.1 GCA_004554385.1 Ruminococcus flavefaciens | reverse complement strand
CTTTCAAGGATCGATGGTAAGATCCATATCGAAGAGATCAAGACTACAAGAAATATCATCGTTACCAACGACGAGACAGGTGAGTCCGAAAGCTATATGATCCCATACAACCTCAAGATCAGAGTTCAGGAGGGCGAGGTCATCGAAAAGGGCACACGTCTTACAGAAGGTAATATCTATCCTGCTGATATCCTCAATATCCTCGGCACACAGGCTGTTCAGAACTACATCATCAATGAAGTTCAGAAGGTTTACCGCTTACAGGGTGTTGATATCAACGATAAGCACATCGAGGTTATCGTTCGTCAGATGCTCCGCAAGATCAAGGTAGAGGAAACAGGCAGCAGCTATCTGCTTCCGGGTACTCTTGTTGACAGCAAGGAGATCGACGCTATCAACGAAGAGCTTCAGGCTCGTATCGATGCAGGCGAGTACGATGTACAGCTTGTTCAGACAAGTCCTGTTCTTCAGGGTATTACAAAGGCTTCTTCAAATTCAGACAGCTTCATGTCAGCTGCTTCGTTCCAGGAGACTACAAAGGCTCTCACAGATGCAGCTATCAGAGGCAAGAGCGACCGACTCCTCGGACTTAAGGAGAACGTTATCATCGGTAAGCTCATTCCTGCCGGTACAGGTATGGAGTGCTACAGAAACGTTGAGGTCGTTAAGAACGAAGGCTACGGCGAGCATAATACAACTGCTCCTATGGCTAACCAGATATAATAATTCAGCTCCCGGAGGTAATTCTTCGGGAGCTTTTTTCTGCGCTGAGCAGAGAAGTTTTTATTTGAATGCATATCATGTCCGATTTCTGAATATGATTCAGTGAGGTGAGATGTATGAAAAAAATCATTGCAGCTGCCTGTGCGGCTGCTTTTTTGTTGTCGGCAGGCTGCTCTGCCTTTCCCAATGAGAGCAGCCCGGTAATACTTAAGGAGTCCGTACCGCCTGCCGCCGAGGACAAGGCGTATACTCCCATAAACTATAAAGAGCAGGTGGGAATGTGGCTGCCATATGTCAGATTTCCCGAGATCATGCAGGGGAAAAGTGAGGAGCAGTTCCGTAAGGCGATAAGAGAGCTCCTTCAGGACGCTGCCGCAGAAAATGTCAATACCCTGTACTTTCACGCACACCCAATGGGGGATGCCTATTATCGCTCGGAGATTTTTCCTAAGGGGAATTTTCTCGACGGAGACTACGATCCGATGCAAATAGTTATTGACGAGGCACATAAGCTGGGAATATCTGTTCACGGCTGGATAAATCCACTGCGCCTTCAGACAGATGACGAAATGAAAATGCTTCCCGATGACTATATCGTAAGGAAATGGATAGATAACGGTGAGCCCTTCGTCAGAAATGTGAACGGACGCTGGTTCCTTTCTCCGTCCTATCCCGAGACAGTGGAGCTTATTGAGGCAGCTGTAGGTGAGCTCCTGGAGAATTATAACATTGACGGAGTCCATATCGACGATTACTTTTACCCTTCCACAGATGAGGAATTTGACCGCGATGCCTTTGAAAAAAGCGGCAGTACAGATCTTGTGCAGTGGCGTACCGAGAACGTCAGCAGATATGTCAAGGCGATATACGACAAGGTGAAGTCCTTCGACAAGAGGCTTCTTTTCGGAATCAGCCCACAGGGAAACATCAACAGCGATTACACAAGTCAGTATGCGGATGTAAGACGATGGAGCAGTGAGGAGGGCTTCTGTGACTATATCGTTCCGCAGCTGTATTTTGGCTTTGAGAATGAGTGCTGCCCGTTTCTTCAAACCCTTGCTCAGTGGGAGGAGCTTGTGAAAGACGGCGTAGTTACGCTGATAGCAGGACTTGCCCCGTATAAGCTTGGCAGAGAGGATAAGTGGGCAGGTGCAGCAGGGGAGCTTGAATGGATAAATCAGCCTGACATCATCGACAGACAGATAGCTGCCGTTAAGAACTCGTCAGCCGACGGATATGCTCTTTATTATTGAGCTGTCATCTCAGCAGCATTGCCTTTTTGCACTTTTTCCGAGATATAGTGTTCGTCCTTGACATTTGCCGTCATTGATGGTATAATGTATGTGATGGGGCATTAGCGCAGCTGGGAGCGCATCACACTGGCAGTGTGGGGGTCAGGGGTTCAAGTCCCCTATGCTCCACCAAATGGAAAAGCCTATGTTTAGCCAAAAACATAGGCTTTATTTTTAGATCATTATGCTGCAAGCGGCAGAAAACACAATATTTCCGTTAAGATTTCCGTTACGTGTATCAAGAAACGCATATTGTAACGGCAAATGCTGAAGCAATCACATAATAAAAAAATAAGGCTCTCCGTGACGGAGAGCCTTAATTCATTAGTCTGCATTATCCTTGCGCTTTTCTAGCTTGAGTTTATCCTCAAGGGCGTTTGACGCAATCTCGTCCGCGGACTGGATAGCGTGAATATATATCTTACTTGTCGTAGCGATACTGGAATGTCCCAGTCTTCGTGAGACAGTCGGGATACTTACTCCTTCAGCGATCAGAAGCGTCGCATGGGTATGCCGGAGTGAATGCGGCGTAAAATATGGCAGATTATTACGCTTTACGAATTTTCGTACCCAATTGCTGACACTGTATGGGTTCATAGGCGTTGAGTCGACCTTTGTGAACAAGCGGTCGTTGGGGACTGTTTGGGTACTGCCGTCTGCAAGAATAATCTGTATTTCGTCATGCCAGTAATCATCAAGCTCGGTTCTTCGCTTCTGCCAATACTGCTGATATTCTCGGAGCTGGTCTAACATTGTGTCAGACAGCTTGATAGTGCGGTATGATGTATCATTTTTCGGAGACTTTGTAATTATCCCCATATGATCTACCGCCTGGCTTGTCCTGCGGATAGATATGACTTTCTTGTCAAAATCAATATCCTTCCATTCAAGTCCGAGCAGTTCACCTCTGCGGATACCGCTGTAAATAAGCAAATACATAATCGTTTTCCACTTAATAGGTTCATTTTCAAGCAGCTCCAGAACGTGCCTTACCTGTTTATCATCAAGGAAAGCAGCTTCCTTACGCTCCAGCTTAGGAGCTTTCATATGGTTTCTGTCGGCGATGTTGAAGGGGATAAGCCTGTCACGGGTCGCCTGTGCCAGTATTGTGCTTATGAGCTTGTGATAGTGGAGTATGGTTTTGTCTGACAAACCTCCCGTATCAAGATGAAGCTCAAATAATTTCTGAACAGGGGTATTAATCCCCTTAGCTATCTTATCGGCTGATTTGATACTGATACGAATAGCAAGAAGCAAAAGCGTAATCGTTGTAAGTCGCTGCTGTCCATCGATTATATGAAATTCGATTTTACTGCCTTTAGGAACTACCTGAGATGTAATACTGCCAAAGAAATGCGTATTACGATTATCAATTACAATCTTCTTTAGATCCTCGTAAAGCTGTCGACAATTATCATATTTCCAGTCATACTTCCTTTGATAAACAGGAATGATGTAGCGATTATTTGCTCCTTCCATGAAGTTAAGTAATTTTTCTTCTGAGCCTTTCATTTGACTTTCCCCCCTATGTCAAAAGATATTGTTTGTTCAAGGATTATCTCATATCGTTATTATCTGCCCAAAGCTCACATTGCATCATAACCGTCTGTACAGCATCTTCCATTCCTTCCGGTGGATACTTATGCTGTTTAAGAAGTTTTTTTATCATCATGCGCATTCTTGCGCGGGCAGAATCCTTTTTCTGCCAGTCAATTGTCCTGTTTTTACGCAGTGTTTCTGTCAATTCTTTGGTTATAGCTATAAGCTCGGTATTTTCGTAAAAGTCCTTTACCGCCTCAGGCTTTGTAAGAGCATCATAGAAAGCGAGCTCGTCAGTCGTTAGGCCGAGCTCCTCACCTTCCTCTTGAGAAGCGGCGATGGAATGTGCCAAATTAAGAAGCTCCTGAATAACCTCTTCATTTGTG
>SFMO01000149.1 GCA_004554385.1 Ruminococcus flavefaciens | reverse complement strand
GATTATTCTCAAATATATAGGTATACTGCTAAATATATAAATCCGCTTAATATAAAATATGATGAAGAAATTGTTTACGACAAAGCTGTTGATGCTATAACACAATTTTATAATTTGAAATCTGATGAAGTAAGAAAAATGATAGATGATTCTTTTATGGAGATTGAAAAAGAAACGTATTCTTGCGGTGGTGATTATATTTCTTCTGAAGTGGATGAATATATAATTGAAATGTCAGCTTTAGATAATCAATCTAAGTTATATACAAAAAAGAAAGCTCCAAGTAATACAGATAGTAACAAAATTATCCGTTATTGTCCTTCCACTAACACTATAGAGGAGCTTTAAAATGACACAATTGCTTAAAAAAATATGTATCTTTTTAGTGTTTATTCTTCCTTTAATGATTGTTTTATTATTCGTTTTGGGAGCTACTGATCGAAAGTGTTATCATTTTGTAGAAGATTTTGTTGAGAAGGCTAACTTATATAGCTTAACTGACTATATTGATTATAGTATGCTAAACAAAGAAATAAAGGAGTATGTTTTAGAAGAGGATTTAAACATTACAAGCGATGAGGATATCTTAGCATTATCAAATAAGATAAAAAAAATGAATGAAGATTCACCATCAAAATCAGGAAAATATTCAACAGCCGATTTTAGACATAGTGCATTTTGGGCAGAAATAAAAACAAAAACTGTAGTTTATCACATTTATTTTGAGTTTGAATTCTCTCCTCAATTATTTCACAATCCTGAACTTAGAAATATAACTGTAAAAATTGTAGAAATATCGCCTTCCAATCAGTGACAATTGCTTTTAAGCTCAGGCGGTTCTCTAAACTGCAAATCATTGATTTAGATGCAAGTATCATTGATATTTCAATTACCGAATAATCTTAATAAACTATAGCCTACTGGCACACCTGATTTCCGTTCCACACAAGTCCGAATAATCATTGTGGCGCATACCACAACAGGCATAAACCCTATTGAAACGAATAACCGCAAGCTCTCGGAAACGCTCTGTAAGCGTTTCTGAGGGCTTTTTCTTTTCAGCGGTTAGTTTTCCGCTCCGCAGGCTCGAACGGCTCTGAGGGGTGTTTCCGTTCGCCAGACATTCAAGCTGAGGTCTGCTCGGCAATGCCGTGACGGATTTCATACTCCCTTACACGGCGGTAAAAGGTATTTGCCGACATATCCATTCTCCGCATAAAGTCCCTGCCTGTAATGTTCTTCGCTCTCCATTCCCCATAGAGTTGCCCGAACCTCGTCCAGTCGGTGGGGAGAGGTTTTCTGCCTGTATACTTGCCCTGTGCCTTAGCGATCTCGATGCCCTCACGCTGACGCTGTTTGAGCTGCTCACGCTCCAACTGAGAGAGTGCAGCGAACACGGTCAACATGAATTTGCCCGCAGGCGTGTCGGTGTCGATCTTCTCCTTGTGGCTGATGAGGGTAACACCTTTTTCGGTGAGTGTGTCGATGATGTTCAGCAAATCTTTCGTGGAGCGCCCTAAACGGCTGATACTCTCGATGTAGAGCGTGTCACCCTCACGCACATAGTCAAGCATAGCCCTGAGTTGAGGGCGGTCTGTGTTTGCTCCTGACAGATACTCAGAGAAAATGCGGTCAACCTGATAGTCGCACATGATCTCCTGCTGTCTCGCTGTTTCCTGATGCTCCGTAGAAACACGGATATAACCTATTTTGCTCATAGTATCGTCCTTTCTTTATTCAAGTGCATTTTTATTTCTGTGTTTCGCCTGTGTCCTCTGACGGCTTTTCTCCCTCTCACGCTTCATGTACTGCTCATTAAGATACTGGCGCACCTGTCGGGTGTACCGCATCGCCGTTTCATGTTTGAGAAGATATGCCTTGTGTTCGGGCATAATGGCTTTACGCTTATCTTTCAACTGCTTTGACAGCGCTGCAAGCTCGCTCCGCTTAGGTGCTTTGCCGTCGATGTAATAATCCTTGATATGCTCCTTGATGTACTTGTCAGCTTCTTCGTAAGCGTCGATTGTGCCAGCGTTCTTCTTGCGGAAATGCTTTTGCGTAAACGCTGACCGTTCCTGATACTCCTTGTATGTAGCAGAATTGTCGGAACGCTGTTTTATCATCGCAAGGAGCTTGTCGATAGCTGTGTACTGCTCTTTCAGCTCGGCAACTTCATCGGTGTGATCTTCGGGCGAATGGATATTGTGCATGAATCCGCCAAACTCGCTTAAAGACATGATGCCAACGGCTTCAAGCTCTGCAATGATCTTATCGCTGTCACGCATACCCCTGATCTCTGCCCACGGATCTTCTTTCTTTTCAGGTGCTTTGCCCTCCGCAGGTGTGGGCTGTGGTGTCGGGGCAGACGGTTCAGGCTTCGGCTCGGTGGGCTTGGCAGCAGATGCGTTAAGCATATCAAGCTGTGCCTGCCGTCTTGCCCGTCGGGCTGCAAAGAACTTCTCAACCTGTTCCGCCGCAGCTTTTCTC
>SFMO01000148.1 GCA_004554385.1 Ruminococcus flavefaciens | reverse complement strand
TTGTTGCAGATGTGGTCTTTGTGCCTGATGTTGTAGTAGTCGATGTCACTGGCTTGGTTGCTGATGTAGTCTTTGTGCCTGATGTTGTAGTAGTTGTTGTGATGGTGGTACGTTTTGTTGTTGATGTAACTGTTGTAGTTATAGTGCCTGAAGGAGTTACATAGTTTCCTTCGCTGTCAAGATATCTTACCTTGCCATCAATAGCTTCGTTATTCTTGTCAACAGAAACGAGATCCCATTTCTCCTTTACGTCCGGGAAGAACACATCAGCAATGCTTTCACAGCCGCTGAATGCGCCGTTTCCGATATACGAAATAGTATTCGGGATAGTGATCTCCTGTACTTTTGAAAGATTTACGAACGCCTTGTTAGGTATTCTTTCGCCGCCTGTTACTGTAATGGATCTGAGTGTCTTCGGAATAAATCTTGTACTTCCGTATCCGTTTACGACCTTATACATCTCATCTTCATAATCATCATAGAAAAGATCTGCAATATAATCATTAGTTCCCTCTGTATTTACATCGGTGAGCTTGCTTCCTGCGAAAGGAAGTGTGAGTGATTCAAGAGATGCACACTTATTGAATACATAGTCGCCTATTTCAAGGACTCCGTCACTGATAACTGCATCTTTAAGAGATGTACAGCCTGAAAATGCATTATTTCCGACCTTCGTTACAGTTGAAGGAACAGTTGCCTCAGTTACGCCTGTACAGCCTGCAAATGCATAGTTGCCGATGCTCTTTACATTTTCGCCTATATAGATACTGCTGATACCTGTGCAGTTCTCAAAAGCATGGTCTCCGATAGTTGCAACCTTATCTGTCATCACATTCTCTTTTATGCCTTCACAGTTTGCAAAGGAATAATTTCCGAACGCTGATACGCTTTCAGGTATAATGAATTCTTCGACCCTGCTGAAGCCGTTGAATGCATGATTAGGTATCCTGTTGCCGCCTGTTATCTCGATAGTCCTGAGAGACTTCGGAATATAGCGTGCAGCGCCTGCGGTATTCTGCGATTTGTATGTATCGTCACCGCAGTCATCCTTAAAGAGGTCTATAAGGTTTGCAGAAGAATTCTCCTTGTTTACTGCTTCAAGACTGTAGCCTGCAAATGGAAGAATGAGCTTTTCAAGGGATGTGCACTTATTGAAGATAAAGCTGCCGAGAGTTGTATCGCTGCCCTTTATCTCAGCTGTTCTGAGTGATGAACAGCCGCTGAATGCATTGCTGCCCAGTGAAAGTACTGTTTCGGGAACAGTTACCTCTGTAAGACCTGTACAGCCTGCAAATGCTGAATCACCTATAGTTGTCAGCTTTTCGCCGAACACTGCCTTCTTAATGCCTGTACAGTCTGCAAAAGCAGAATTGCCCACAGATACGATATTGTCAGTCATTACATTCTCGGTAAGGGACTCGCACTTTCCGAATGAGCCTCTGCCAAGTTCGGTAACGCTGTCAGGAATAATTATGGTATCTACGTCTCTGAAGCCGTAGAATGCGCCGTTAGGAATCCTGTCTCCGCCTGTTATGGTTATCTTCTTCAGTGTTTTCGGCACATATCGTGCAGAACCCGAATAATTCAGTGATTTGTATGTATCGTCGCCGCAGTCGTCGGCAAAGAGGTCTAAAAGGCTTGCATTTGAGTTTGCCTTGTTTACTGCTTCAAGGCTGTAGCCTGCAAATGGTAAGGTAAAGCTTTCAAGTGCTGTACACTTGTTGAAGAGATAGGTCCCTATCTTATTGCTTCCGCCCTCTATGACTGCATCCTTGAGTGATGTGCAGTCCTGGAATGCCCTGTCGCCGATGCTTGTTACTGTTTCGGGAACAGTTACCTCTGTAAGACCTGTACAGCCTGCAAATGCCTTGCTGCCCACTGTCGTAAGCTTCTTGCCGAATACTGTCTTCTTTATACCTGTACAGCCTTCAAATGCTGAACTGCCCACAGATATGATATTGTCTGTCATTATGTTCTCGGTAAGGGCTTCGCAGTTACCGAATGATTTATCTCCTAATTCAGTTACACTGTCTGGAATAACTATTGTATCTACGCCCTTGAAGCCATAGAATGCGCCGTTAGGTATCCTTTCGCCGCCTGTTATGGTTATCTTCTTCAGCGACTTCGGAACATAACGCTTACTGCCTGAAGCATTCTGTGATGGGTATGTATCGTCGCCGCAGTCATCATTGAACAGATTCAGCAGAGCTGCATTTGTTCCTGCCTTGTTTACTGCTTCAAGGCTGTAGCCTGCAAACGGAAGAGTAATGCTTTCAAGTGATGTACACTTGTTAAAGAGATTGGTTCCTATCTTATCGCTTCCGCCCTCTATTACGGCAGTTTTCAGTGAAGTACAGCCGCTGAATGCTCCTGCCCCGACAGATGTTACTGTCTTGGCTATTTTTACCTCGGGAATAGAGGCGCAGTTCATGAATGCACTGTCTCCAATGGTCTGAAGGCTCTTCGGAAGCACCGCTTTTTTCAGTGATGAACAGTTGGCAAAAGCGCTTCCGCCGATAGTAGTCACTGTATCAGGGACTGTGATATTCTCAACACCGCTGAGTCCCATGAATGAACCTGTGGGTATGACCGTACCGCCTGTGATATTAATGGTTTTGAGTGTGCTTGGGATATACCATTTAGCACTGTGAATACAAATACCCAGATAAGTGCCTTCGATCTCGCTTGATCCGAAAAGGTCGGTGATACAGTATTCCGTGCTTAATTCATCTGAGTTTTTGATGTTCTGTGATGCAAATGGGAGAGTGAGCTCCTCAAGTGATGTACAGCCGGCGAATACAGAGTCTTCAAGTGTCTCTACACCGCTTTCTGCAACGATGGTCTTAGCTGATGAACAGCCGCTGAATGCACCGCCTTTTACAGTCTTGACATTTGAAGGTATCGAAATGCCGGTGATACCCGAGCAGCCTGCAAAGGTATCTGCCTTTATATCAGATATAGTCGATGGGATAATAAGCTCTGTGAACTTTTCGCAGCTCTTGAATGCCCCCGAGCCGATATCTGTTATCGCAGTAGGCATAATAAGCTTTCCGACAGGTGTGGGATCATCCTTGTCATAGATGATCTGCTCAAGTGATGAACAGCCATCAAATGCATTATTTCCGATACTTGTAATACTGTTCGGCATAGCAATCGATGTCATGCCCGAGCAGTTTTTGAAAAGACTTGGCCTGATATTGGTGATAACACTGCCCGCTGCCTCGTTGTCATTTTCGATAACTACATTTGTGATAGTTTCAGGCTTGCTGAACGGATTTCCCGAGCTGGTCATCTCGCCGTGACCGTAGATATAAACATATCCCGACGGATAACGCATGTAGTAGATGTTATCGCCAAGCTGTCCTGCAGAGGAAATTACCTCATCCGCATTTCTTGCAAATGTGTAGGTAGTAACAGGAGTTCTCTTGTGGTTAGGCTTTGTGGCAGTGGTATACTTTACACCTGTGCTCTCTTCCTTGCCGCCGCTGCTGTATGTGACATTTCCGTCCTTGTCTGCTTTGCTGTTGACATTTATGACAACAGTCTTCTTCGAATTATTTACGGTGAATGAACCTGAGCCTACGGAAGTACCTGCATACACTGCATCATACTTATAGCTTCCGTTATCACAGAAGAGGTATGCCTCACCGTTTCCGTCTGTAGTCACGGTTATGCCGTCTACTGTAACATCTGCACCTGCGATACGGTCTCCCGAAGCCTTGTTCCTTACAATGAAAAGTGCCTTGTACTTGTTATTGCCGCACTCTCCGAAGCCGAAGCCCTTAGGGATAGAAATGTGGAATTTAAGAAAATCGAGCGGTAACTCTATCTTAAGGATAGTAGTCTCAACTTCGTATGAGAACACCTTGAATTTAAGTCCGCATTCTCCGCCGAGCGTCACACTTCCCTCAAAGCAGGCACGGCAGGTATGCAAAGCATCACTGTCGCTGGAATATTTGAATACCTTTTCTGAATCTGATTTTTTCTCTGCATTTCTCGCAAGATTGTTCTCAAGGTCAACGCTTCCCTCGATGGAGAAGGTCACGCCTGCACTGCAGGTAAAGCCTGCAAAGGCTATATCGTCATCGATAACACTTACGCCGGCATCAAGCTCCAATCCCACGAAAAGTGTGCCCTCTATATCAAATGAAGCATCTATCTGATCTGCTCCGAACTGGCTTATCTTCTGGAGTCCGTTATCCGAGTCATAGCTGAATCCAACTACAGGGGCATAGGATACAGTAACTGCGATAGAGCCTGAAAGCTTTACTACGAATTTCGGAGTTCCCTCAATGTTTACACCCGGAACATTGGTGGGTATCTTTACCTCGCCGAGCTTTATCTTCTTGGTAAGGGGGATAGCATTCTGGAGCTCCACCTCGCCCTCAAGCTTTACAGTTGCCGAAAACTCGGGAGTTATGGTCATATCAAAGCTTGTGTATGTCCAGCTCTTGTAGAAATTGAACTGAACGGTTATCTTGAGGCTTCCCGTGAAGCTGAATCCCGAATCAGTGGGGAACTTTGAGTTATCCTCACTGTCATCCTCGTCAGCCTTGGAAGCATCGAAGCTGAAGGTCTTGCTGGCACTTCCGCTGTTTTCGATACCTACGTTCTTAGACATGAAGTTGATACCCTGTGAGGGATCAATTGCGTACTTCTTCTGACCTGCGGGAAGATCAGGGAAGTCCACCTCCTCATCGGCATCTGTTGTATCGAACTCACCATCGCTGAGGTATGAAACTGACTCGAACTTTGCAAAAGCAAGAATCTCCTCAACGTTGTTTTCGCCCTTTACAGTAACGGTATCTCCGTCCTTTTCAACAGAATCGACCTTTATGGCGATGATATTTTCCTTATCCGGCTGTATATAGAAATCACTTCCGCTTTCAAGATCCAGCAGGGTATCGTCTGCATTGCTGAACACATATGTATCATGCTCAAAATCAGCGGAAACAAGTGTATTCACTTCCTCAGAGCTTTCAGCCTTTACGGTCTCGTCGCTGAGTACAAGGAAGTTTGTGGTTTCATCCTCGTCAAAGTTAACGACTCTTTCCGGCTCAAAATCTGTTACCTCTGTTTCCAGTATCTCCTGCATCTGACGGGTATATCTGTTAAGAGTGAACTCATTGCCCACAGGACGGTTCATGCTGTCAAAGAGCTGAGCGCGAACAGTAAAGAACTCGGGAAGACCTATAGTATCGATCTTTCCGCAGGTCTCAACGCTGCTGCCTGCCTTGACGCTGAGCTTATCCGTTGCAGCAGCTTCACCTGTTTCTTCGTCGATGAATGAGATCAGCGCCTTGCAATCAGCAGGCTGATCGGATACGACCTTGATATTTCCGTTTTCCTTGTCAAAATCAAGTGCCGTCACAGCAAATTCAACATCGGAAAATGCACTGTCCAACTGTGAAGGTACATTTTCATCCTTTTCAGCAGCATCGGCAATATAATTTCCGAGAGAATTTGCTGTCTGCAGCTTGTAGTCGTTATCAAGCGACTTGCTGCTGTCTTTGAGTTTTGTGCTCTGAGGGGCTGCGGTCTTTTCCGCACATCCTGACAGAGCTGCCGTAACACACATAACTGCACTGAGTGCTGCGGCAGTAAATCTTTTCAGCATTTTTCAAACGCTCCTCCTTATATAAAAATTATATGTATATTATATAGCGTAATATACATATAGTCAATCGACTTTTTGTACAAATTTTTGTGCATTCAACCATTTGTATTTTTGCGCTCACATCTTCTGATTTATGCACTTGATCATCCCCTGAGTATCGCATGACATTTTTGCATCAACACATTTCTGGACTCAGCACAAAGTATCAATTGCACCGTTTTTCTGTGCAATATATCCACTTTTCATTGACACTTGAGGACTTTAGTGTTATACTGATACTATGGATATTATATCCAATTCATTATGGGAGGAGTAATGTATTATGAGAAAAATGAAAAAAATATCCAGGCTGACAGCAGGTATCCTGAGCTTTGCACTGGCTCTCGGAGCTGTCGGCAATACCGCGAATTCTTATCTGCTGAGGCCATCAACCGCAAATGCTTCCCAGCGTTACTACGGAGATGAAGAGTTTGAAGTAGAGATCAAGGACGCTTACATTCTCAGAGCGGAGAACGACTACAAATACCCGTCGCTGACAATAATCCCGCCTAAAAAAGGCTATTACAATGATGAACCTTATTATGATTACTATAACCACATAGATATTGGTTTCTATTCTCCGGAATTTATGGGAGTTAATCCTGATGATGATTACGAGGAGCTGAATGACGCGTACAAGGAACTGTATAAAAAATGGGATAAAAGCTGTGAGTTATTTGATATGCTGGAGGAGGAAGACTGTGTAACCCTGAAGCTTGTTGCTTTCGACAAGAAAGAGGCAGACGGACTCAAAGCAAACCTTGAAAGTGAAGGCTACTACAACAGCAGCTATGATATAGAAGACAGCTTTACATTCGGCTATATCAAGGATATAAAATCGATCAGTATACACTACTACGGCGATATAAACGATGACGGCGTGGTCGACAGCTTCGATGCCGTGACCTACAGAAAACAGCTTGCAGGCAACCTTACATCTAAGCTTACCGAGGCGCAGTTCCTCAACGGCGACATAAACCTGAATAAAGAGATCGACGAGGAAGACCTCCGTATGGTACAGGATTACCTTCTCGGAAATATCAGGGAATTCAACGGCATCTCCGATATTGGCAGTGTCCGCCTTGACAATACCATCGATGCTGAGGCTTCAGAGGGCAAGGCTACAGATTCCGAGTTTGCCTCCGCAGAGATGAAGTTCGGCGTTGACCTGCTGAAAAACTGCTTCGATCCTTCAGACCCTGACGGAAAGAACCTTCTTCTCTCTCCCCTTTCTATCTCCACTGCACTTTCAATGACAGCTAACGGTGCTGACGGTCAGACCAGAGAGCAGATGGAAAAGGTACTGGGCAGCGGTCTTACTCTGGATCAGCTCAACGAGTACATGGCTTATTATATAAGCAAGCTCCCCGATGAGAAAAAGACCAAGGTATACCTTGCAGACTCCATCTGGTTCAAGGACACCCCATCTTTCCAGGTTTACGATGACTTCCTTGAAGCCAACAAGAAGTACTACGGATCGGAGATCTATAAAACAGCCTTTGACAACAGCACAATCAATGACATAAACAGCTGGGTAAACAAGAATACCCAGGGTATGATACCTACTCTGCTGAAAAATGGAGATCTTGATCCCACAGCCGAAAAAGAAATACTGATGATGCTCATCAATACCCTTTACTTTGAGGCTGAATGGTATTCTCCATATACCTCGTCATACGACGGCAAATTCACCGACCTTGACGGCAATGAGCACCCTATAAAGAAAATGTTCAGCCAGGAAAGACAGTATTTCGACCTTGGTGACGCAGACGCCTTCAAGAAGCAATATGCAAACGGTGAGTACAGCTTCGTCGGTATCATGCCAAAGGAGAAGAATGTCGTTGACTACATCAAAGACCTCGACGCTGAAAAGCTCTTTGAAGGACTCAAGCAGTGCGAAGATCCCGAAACCGTTGAGCTCAACGTAATGATACCAAAGTTCAAATACAACTACAGCAAGTCGCTGTGCGATGTGCTTGCAAAAATGGGAATGCCTTCTGCATTCAGCCTTGAGAATGCCGACTTCTCAAAAATAAACGACATTTCTGTTAGTGGAGCTCCGTCCCTTTACATCGACGATGTTATCCACAAGACCAAGATAGAGGTAACAGAAAAGGGCACAAAGGCTGCTGCAGTGACCGCTGTTATGATGGGCGCTGGTTCAGCTATGCCAAAAGAGAAGAAAAAGGTAAATATCTACCTTGACAAGCCCTTCGTTTACATGATAGTTGACAAGAACAATGTTCCGCTGTTTATAGGTGCGGCTACTCAGATAGAAGAAAACTGACACATACACAAAAACGTCCCGAAAAAGCTTCGGGACGTTTTTATTATCTGTTCATATCACTCATCAAAAGCAAAAACACTGCCACTCATGCGGTAAGCCTTGCCGTTTACCATGACGTTTCCGAAATACCATGCGCCGATGTCCTCACACAGGG
>SFMO01000147.1 GCA_004554385.1 Ruminococcus flavefaciens | reverse complement strand
GAAACTCGATGGAATGTCACCTGTTGAATACCGTCTTGCCAAAGCTGCATAAAGCAACAAAGCGACCAAGCTTTGTCGCTTTGTCGCTTTGCATAAATTTTCTTTTAAATCTTTGTCTAACTTTTTGGGGTCAGTTCATGATGTGCGGTTTTTATTTATCCTTCTGTTGTTCTTATCTGTCCATAGTACGACATATCAATCGACTTTATTGATGTTGATCTCTCTGTATTCGGGGAGATCAATGCCGATCTCATCTTTAAGCACGGATTCAAGCTTATCTACGTCTATCTTATATTTTTCAGTGTTTGTCAGCTGCATTTTGCCGTTTTCATCAGTCTCACATTCATTGCACTCAACAAAACCATCCATGTAAATAAAGTAATCCACAGTTCGCATTTTATTATCATCAAGCTTGAATACCAGGTCAACTCCATACACTAATCCCCCAACTATATCATCAGATTTTGTCGGTTGAAGCATTTCTTTGAAGTCGTTTAAAAGAAAATCATCAAGACCGATCACACCTTCATCGCTTATCGGAGTAAGACCGTCTGCGGTAGCATAGTACAGCTTTGCCCTCTCAAAAACTTCTGTGTTTGGTTTTGCCTGCTTTTGGGCAATTATGTTCAGATTTGTATTCTCACCGAGCTTATAATATCTTATATTTTTATCAGGATCTGCCACACCTGAATGGTTTATTTCTATACGGATAATATCATAGTTTTTATCAAGATATTCGTCATCAATAACATATCCTACACGGAAAGTCTTGGTTTCTCCTGCCTTGAAATCTGTTTTGAAGAAATCGCCTGCATATATTGAATGCTCTCCATTAAAGGTATATGCCGTCGCCTCCACAGATGTTTTAAAATCCAATTCTTCTGCATTATAATTATACAGGTCTATCCGAGTCGAATTCATATATAACGATCTGTCCTCAGAGGATTTGTTTGTCAGTTCCATATCTGCAATAATATACGAACTGTCACAGGTCAGATCACCGTTTTCATTACAGGAATAATACCCTTCCTTAAACGGAGTCATACCCTCTCCACTCTTGGTTACATCAGCATTCTTTATCAGGTACTCCCAGCCATCGGTCTCGCACCGCTCACCAAGCTCTGTTGTGATCCTGTCAACTTCTCCCGTAAGTGTATCAGAAACCGCGGTATCACTTTTCCCTGTAAGTATATCTGTTATTTCCCTGTCAAAGGCTTCATAATCCACACGGTAAAGCTTTATATATTCCTGCTCAATGACCTCACCCTCACCTTTAACATAAGTAACCGTTGAAACATTATAAACTGCGTATCCTATCTCAAAAACCGCAAGGTCGTACAATCTGCCATTTCCTCTCGATTCTAATTGATGAAGATTGATCGTACTCATATTCTTTTCTTCTTCAGAAAGAACATCAGGAGACATTTCTTCGCCCCAGTCGAACTTATTAAGAAAGTCGGAAAGCTTTGCACGGGTCTCAGCAGACATGTCATTGTATTTGGCGTCATTACCGCCAAGCTTGTAATCGAATGTTGTGAAATCGCCGAAGGGTGTCGGTCCGCCTTCTCTCTTTGCCAGTATGTCCTTAATACCATTGTTAAAGGCTTCAAAGTCTATTTTATACCATTTTTCTTCGATAGCCTTCATTGCTCCATCATAATCCATCATGCTCTCCATATAGCAGACATATCCGTCATTAGCTATATGGATATTGCACTCAACAGGCGGTGTATCGCCCTTTGTCCACTTGATATTATACATCTTTTCTTCAACATCTGCATTAATATCTCTGTCTTTAGGTGCCTCAGTCTCACTGCCCCAGTTGAATTTATTAAAAAAATCGGAGAGCTTTGCATAGGTCTCGTCTGAATATTTGCCGTACTTTCCGTCGCCGGCATCGAAGCTGTAGTCAAATTCATTGAAATCTCCGAATGGACAGCTTCTGTAGGCAGAACCCGAGACCTCACCGCTTGTAAGATTACCCTTGTTCTGTCTGTGAAGCAGAAAACCTGTAGTACCGATCCCGCCCACAAGTACAGCACATGCAGCAATGGCACTGACCGTCTTTATTAAACGGGTTTTAGTTGTTATACGCTCAGATGATCTGACAACTTCGATATAATCGTCGTTATCGGCTTTAACACGCTGCTTCTCCGCAAGCTCGGCGGCGCTTATTATGCGCTGCTTCATATCATCAGGCATTTTTATCTTATCAGCCGCATTTTTAAGCTTTTTCTCCATATTACATATACTCCTTTCTGTATTTTTCCTTTAGCAGCTTTCTTCCTCTTGAGAGGCGCATTTTAGCTGCCGAAAGACTAATTCCCATGATATGAGCGATCTCATCGACCTTATATTCCTCAATGTAGAACAGAGTCAGTGGAAGCCTGTATTTATCGGGAAGCTCCATCAAAGCTTCAAGTATACCGCTTTCCTCTTTTTCTATTGCATAACCGAAGAGAAGTTCATCACTTTCGGTACTGTGTCTTGCACGATAACGCATCATATCACGGCATTTGTTCGTGGCTACAGTGATGAGCCATGCTTTTTCATGCTCGCCGTCAAGGAAGTCGGGAGACTTCTGGACATATCTGATAAATGTTTCCTGCACAACGTCCTCAGCGTCCGCAGTATTTTTCAGAGCCAGCAAGCAGATCCTGTACAGCATATCGCCGTATCTTTCGACCGCCTCGCGAGCGCAGCCGCATTTTAGCATATTATCAGCTCCTTTCACTATAAACACGTATGGGAGTATCATATAGTCACAAATATTATATCATTTTTCTGATAAAATGAAAAGACAGCCGATATAAACCGACTGCCTTTCAGGGGATATTAAAATTTGGAGAAATCTTAATTAAGTGTGCCGACCACCGATTCTGTGATCGGCACGTTGTTTTAGTTAAAGCTTAGATTAAGCGCGTGTGTGAACCTGACCGCCTGCAAGAGTCTTGCCATGAGCCTTAGCCATATCAGAAATGTTTACGTTCTGGTAACCATTCTGTGCGAGCCAAGGAAGAACCTGCTCCATAGCTGCTGCTGTTGTAGCATAGTTCTCGTGGCAGAGTACGATAGCACCCTCAAGTGAACCATTCTGTGCAGCCTGCTTGATTGTGTTAACAATGTCATTTGTAGAAGCATTGTTCCAGTCCTTTGTATCGATTGCACAGCTGATGAGCGGTACATCGTAGAGAGCTGACTGAACTGTTCCGTTGCTCTCGAGGTAAGGAAGTCTCATGAGGTGTGAAGGCTCTGCGCCGATAATGCTCTTGAGCTTGCTGTTGCACTGCTCCCACTCACTTCTGATCTGACCTGAGCCAAGCTGGCCGAGGTGTGGGTGAGTCTGAGTGTGGTTAGCAACTTCCATGCCCTTCTGATACTCATACTTGATCTGCTGCTCTGTCTTGATCCAGCTACCTACGTTAAAGAATGTAGCTGTCATGTTGTTCTCAGCGAGAGCGTTGATGATTCTGTAACCAGGATCTGATGTGCTCTGAGCTGAAGCGCCGTCATCGAATGAGATAGCGCAGAGTTTCTTGCCAGCCTGTACCTGAGTGCCGCCCCCCTGCTGAGTGTTTCCACCCTGCTGAGTATTGCCGCCCTGCTGAGTGTTTCCACCCTGGCCGCCGCCTGAAACATCGATTGTGAGCTTAGAAACGTTAGCCTTACCGCTGCTCTCCCAGCCTTCTACGTTGAGAGCTACCTCTGTGAGGTTACCGATGTCCCAACCTGCGTCTGCCCAAGCCTTGAAGTGATCTGATACTGTGATAGAACCAGATGTTCTCTTAGACTTACGAACGCTGAAGTACTGCTTGAAGTTACGTGACTGATTGTCAAGGATTGTAGGACCATAGTGGTCGAGTGTAAAGATCTCATACTGAGCACCGTCGATAGTAACTGTCTTGCTGCCGCCCTGTGGCTGTGGGCACCAGTTTACCCAGTCCTCAATGATATAGTACTCTACGAGTGGATCTGTCATCCAGCCGTATACACAAAGTCTTGAGTTACCCTGTGAGCTTGCTGAGTAGTCAGCAGCATAGTCCAGAGTGATCTTACCTACATCTGTAGCCTTCTTTGTACGGTCAAAATCCATACCGCGGCGAGCGAGGAAGTTACCCTTGGAAACCTGAGCGCTCCACTCTGTATCGAATGTACCGCCATTGCCAAGTGTCATTGAACCGCTTCCGCCTGTCTGGTCGAGCCAGATCTCATAGCTGTAGCCATCGCTGTCGCCCTTGAACTGATTCTGGCCATTCTTTACGCTGAACTTCTGACCACTAGCCTGTGAAGGAGCCTTTGTTGTAGCCTTTGTAGTTGTTGTAGGCTTAGCTGTTGTAGTAGTAGCTCTTGTTGTTGTAGCAGGAGCTGTAACTGTCTTGATATTCTCTGCATAGCTCTCAGGAAGCTTTGTAACTGAACCTAAGAGATACTTCTGGATTGTAAGAGCGTCATTAGCTGTAATACCGCCGCCAGCTTCGCTTACGTCAGCATTGAATGCGCCTGCATCCTTAAGTGAATACTTGTTGGGGTTAGCGAGAGACTGCATGATAAGAACAACGTCGCCCATATCTACGCCGCCGTCGCCGTTAGCGTCGCCCCACTTGGAAACCTTTGAATTGAGAACTTCCTTGAGGTCCTGAGCGCTGCCCTG
>SFMO01000146.1 GCA_004554385.1 Ruminococcus flavefaciens | reverse complement strand
CGTGGTATAAATGTAAGAGATATTATTTCAGGATATAATAAAAGCTGTGTATCAGGATTTGAAGAAGCAGCGTATCTGCTATTGTTTTCAAAGCTTCCTGATAAAAATGAACTTACGGAATTTTGTGAATCGCTTTCAGCAATGCGTAAATTGCCCGATTCATTTACAAGAGATATGATCCTTAAAGCTCCGGGAAAGAATGTTATGAACGTTCTTTCCCGTTCGGTGTTGGCTTTATATGCCTATGACGACGAACCTGACGATATAACAACATCAAATGTTCTCAGACAATGTATGGAGCTTATAGCCTTATTTCCTATGCTTGCTGTATATGCATATCGTTCTTATGCCCATTACCACCTCGGGGAGAGTTTATATATACATAATCCAGATCCCACACTTGGTACAGCGGCAAATTTGCTCCGGATGCTCAGACACAATGGTGAATATACAGAAATAGAAGCAAAAGTACTCGATACTTCGCTTATTCTTCACGCAGAACACGGCGGCGGTAATAATTCAACATTTACCACACACGTTGTAACTTCTTCCGGAACTGACACATATTCTGCTATATCTGCCGCACTCGGTTCACTAAAAGGTCCGAGGCACGGTGGGGCAAATATCAAAGTCGTAAAAATGTTTGACGACATGAGGGCTAATATAAATGTATCTGACAAAAATGCCGTCAAAGATTATCTGATCCGTCTGCTTGATAAAAATGCATTTGATAATTCAGGACTTATCTATGGTATGGGTCATGCGATATATTCAAAATCCGATCCAAGAGCAGATATTCTCAAAGTATGCGCAAAACAGTTATCAGAGCAAAATGGATTTGAAGAAGAATATTCCCTATATGAATATGTATCACAGATAGCACCGGAACTTATTGCAGATCGAAGAAAAATGTATAAAGGCGTAAGCCCAAACGTAGATTTTTATTCAGGACTTATATATAAGATGCTCGGACTCCCATATGAATTGTTCACACCCATATTTGCAGTAGCAAGAATAGCTGGCTGGAGTGCCCATAGAATGGAGGAGATACAGAATAATGGCAAGATCATTCGCCCTGCGTATATCAGTGTAAAGCCAAAGGCTGAGTATATACCGTTATCGAAGCGGTAAAACCATGAGCGTGTCCCTGATCTTTACATTTGTCAATGTAAACAATAGGTAGTTTTCCAAAGTGACCTTTTACCGATATAAAACCAACAGAACGCTATAGCTATGAATCATTGTACTATTTTTTCGGACGATTAGTATATAAAAGACTTAAAGGACGAAAAAACAAATGATCGATGCGATGTACAATTACAGACAGGGTGAAATTCACTCTGCTGAGTTCTCTGACGAGTTTAACAAGCTCTGCATACCGTTTGAAGACTCGCTGAGTGAGGAGCAGATTGATGTTTTTCACAGGATACTGGACTGCGTGAGCGAGACTGCCTCTGCTGAGATGAGAGCTGCCTACAAGGTCGGCTTCAAGGACGGGGCGACTATGATGCAGGAGATTCAGGATCAAAATAATCTAAGCATAAGAAATATCAGTTTTTCTGAACGGTGCTAAGCAGAGCTATTCCACACAGATTCCACAAAAATTCCATATCCATTCCAACCTCCTTATTTACAATATTTGTAAAAAAGGAGTTTTTTCTAATGCAAAAACGTATGAAATCAAAACTTGCAGCAGTATCTCTTGCTGCAATGATGCTGGGAACATCTGCATTTCCTGCACTTGCTGCCGAAAGCGTGACAGGCGATGTGAACGGAGATGGTACATTCAATATTTCTGATGTTGTACTCTTGCAGAAATGGCTTCTTGCCGTTCCGAATACGACGCTTGCAGACTGGAAAGCCGCTGATATGTACGAGGACGGCAGACTTGACGTATTTGATCTGTGCCTGATGAAACGTGAACTTCTGAATATTGTGAATACGCCCGATTCTCCCGAACCTGAGACTTCTGCTGTATATTCGATTATATATGAAAATAATGCGGTCACTGTGAAAGATGCTGACGGCAAAGCTCTGACACAGCACGATGGTATCAGTATCAGCGGACAGACTGTCACACTTACAACGCCGGGTGAATATGAAATATCAGGTAAGTCAGAAAGTGGTCAGATCGTTGTAGATGTGGACAAATCGACTTATCCCAATGATAAGGTCGAGCTGATCCTGAATGGACTTGAACTTTCTAACACAAGTGTTTCCCCTGTGTATGTGGCAAACGTTGGTGATGAGTGTGTCATTACAGTAAAGTCAGGTTCTGTCAATACGATTACGGACGGTACAAACTATACCAATGCAGACGGCAGTGTCGGAACGATCTATTCCTGCGATGATCTGAAGATCAAGGGCAAGGGGACGCTGAATGTCAATGCGAATTGCGGCGACGGAATCGTAAGTAAAAATGACCTGCGTATCTTTAACGGAACGATCAATGTCAATGCAGCAGATGATGCAATCCGAGGAAAGGACTCTGTTCGTATCGGTGATCCTGATAAGCTCCCCACAAACGGAGGCGACGGGAATTACGATGCTCTTATTATTACGGTTGTTTCAGAAAATGGCGACGGTATAAAATCCAATGAGACAGACAATCCATCGGACGGCTTTGTAACAGTCAACGGCGGTACGCTGCATATCACAGCAAACAACGGTGACGGCATACAGGCAGAAACAGAGCTTACGATCAACAGCGGTACGATCAATGTAGAGATCAGCGGCGGTAATTCGGGCAATACCGGAACAGGATCGGGCAGCGGCTCATGGGGCGGCTGGAAAGACAATACCGGTACTTCCGATGACACTTCCGCTTCGACCGACATGGGCAATACAGAGGGCATCAAGTCTGCCGGAAATATCACTGTGAACGGCGGAGATGTCACTGTAAACGGCGGTACTTCATCAAAGGGTTTCAAGGCTGGCGGAAAGATCACACTGAATAACGGAAACATGAAAGTCAATGTAGGCAATGAGGGTATTGAGTCCAAATCAAATATTGAGATAAACGGCGGCTTTATTGACCTCTATGCCGGAGATGATGGGTTCAATGTGGGCGGCGCTGACAGTGCAGACAAGGCTCTTGTGATGAACGGCGGATTTGTATATGCACAGGCAAGGGCAGATGTTATGGATTCCAATGGCATCATAGAATTCAGCGGCGGCACAGCGGTACTTGTTCGGCTTTCTATCACAGGAAACACAGTTATAGACGGCTCTGACGGAATGTCCGCACCGATCTCCTTTAACGGCGGAAGAGTCATTGCGATCGGTTCGCCCAAAGACCTTTGGAGTCAGGATGTGGCAGGTTATGGCGGTGAGTATGCCGATAAGGTCATCTATAATTCCAATGTGGGAACGCTCAGTAATATCGCTGCTGTGGACACAAACGAAAATGTGCTTTCCTTCCTGAATGCCTCCTATAACAGCTTTAACGCTTACGGAATCCTTTACGCTCCTGGCAAGGTCGATGCTGCACTGTATAATAATGCCGAGGTTTCAGGAAGTACAAATATCTACAGCGACTATTATGAGGGTGGAACATTTGAAAGTGGAACACAGATCAAGTAAAGTTCCACATACATTCCACATTCATTCCTAACAGATTCCCATGATGCACAGTATAATAAAACCATACTAAAACACAGAGCAGACAGCTCTGAAACAGAAAGGACTTGATTTTATGAAATACAAGAAGATCATCGCAATGGCAGCAGGACTGGCGGTTTTAACAGTTGCAGGCGGTTCATTTGCAGCTTCTGCCGCTGAGAGCGAAGCTTCGAGCAAGGCAGGCTACAGCTACACCACTGGTCAGATCGAGGGCACTAAGTATGCCGACACAGACGAGCAGACCGACAAGACTGATTACAGCTATGTTGCAGGTCAGGCAAAGGGCGCACAGTATGCCGATGCTGAGGGTGCTGCCGATGATGCCGACAAGACAGCGTTCAGCTTCAACACTGGCAAGGCAAACGGTACACAGTACGCTCCCGAAGATGACACAGAGAAGTCCGCTGACAAGACTGATTACAGCTTTAATGCAGGTCAGCAGAACGCACAGTCCAGAAACGAGATCTACACCGCACTCCCCGAAGGCGGCACAAAGGAAGATGCAGAGGCTTTCTATGAGCATAACGATGTCGGCGGCGGTGCTTGGGCAGACGGTGCTTACGATGAATCTGCAAAGGCTGATTACGGATATGCAAAGGGACAGAAGAGAGGTTCTTCCTATGCACAGGAAACTGACGGTAAAGCAACTCCTGATAAGTCCGGTTACATCTACAGCACAGCAAAAAAGTCCTATGAGCAGAACCACGCTGCATGGAACTGGGGCGAATAATTATTGAAATGTCAATAAAATGGCGGGGCAGTCTTGTAAGCTGCCCCGTTTTGGTGTATACTACTTCAATACTTCCGATTACAAACTGCCGTTACATCTCCGCAAATCTAAAAATATCACATTTAGTTTAGGTTCGAGAGGAAATTTCAAGTCTCTGTTTTTTTCGGAAAACTGTCATGGGACAGCGAGAGGAAGATGATCGATGCTGTTCCATTGGTTATTACAAATATGCAGGGATAAGCTAATAGTACTTTTTGAAAATAGGATTTGTAACGTCCTGTTATTTTTTAGCCTTGACAACTGTGATAGAGTGTGTTAGAATACAATCATCAAGTAATACAATTAAGAGTGTATATAATTACAGGAGCATCATATGGAACATCTATTAGTAAGCCACTGGCATAAGAATACAAGATACGAAATACAGAGCATAAACGGAACGGAGTATATTGTTCCATGCGAGTACGGCTCGGTGTACGATCCGATAAACAGCGAAAATGAAATGATGACCGACGCACTAAATCTCGGCAAGTACCTGACAGAGAACGATCTCGGTCAGAATGGAATGGTGCTGGACTTCGTACACGAATACGGTCTGCTCGGTATCATGCCTGATATTGCAGGCTCTGACATTGGTCGCAACGAGTGTGTCATCGTCCGATATAACATCTTCACGGAGAGTGGTATCGTTGACGTTAACGAGTTCGCCAAGAAGTTCTTCCCTCTCGATAACATCGACTTACTTGATAAAGTCAACAAGAAAGGCAAGCTCAGGCTCAACCACCGAAGTCCGATATATTCAACGATGTTCCTGCGGAAATATAGATACTGCGAACCGCTTGACTGGGTGAAAAAGTATTTCAAATACCTGTACAGCTTCGTGCTCAAAGAATCGAAGCTCCCGGAGTTCATACCTCCTCGCCTGGCATATAAGATAGACGACAGGAATGGGCTGAACCTGCTGTGCGAGTATGATTCGCTCAAGGCAATGATCGACCTCGCATTCGCTAAAGCAGTGACAGACGATAAGAAGCCGCTCCGCACCTGCAAGCACTGCGGAAAGCTGTTCTATGCCACCGATATACGCAGTGAGTTCTGTTCCGCAAGATGCCGCAATCAATATAATGTTTACAAATCAAGAGCAAAGCACAATTGATGCTTTGCTCTTTTTGTTTCAAAATAAAAATGGAGGCCTTGACAAATAAAAATAGTGTGTTATAATAGAATCGGAAAAGAGTAATAGTATATATTTGATATACAATTACAATTAGATACAAAGTACGAGCAGAGTTCGATTTAGAGACCCTGCTCATTCTTCTTCGAACCGTGTAATATGATACAGCAGAATATATATTACACAACCGGCTGTATAAAGAGGTGACCTGAAATGAACAAATAAAAACCAAAAAGTAACTTGAAAATTGAATATGGAATCAGAAGTTACGTTGTTTCCGATGGTGGGGCGGTGAGCCGTACCAGCCCAGAGATGCGCGATGACGCAAAAGCCGAGCGATAACATCTCTGGTTTCACATAGCGCAGATGTGAAGTAGCGACGAAAGTCGGGAATGGATACTTACACTCAGCCACAGTCCGAGCGTGATAAAACCGTCGCAGGCAATGGGAGTGTGCCGGGGCAGCCGAGCATTTAGGTTGTCTATGAGTCCGATGTGCAGTCGGGCGGCTTCTGATTCGGTCAGGCATAGTGCGGCGGATACTGCTGTTCAAAACAGTGTGTCTGCTATGCTGGGACGTACTATGTCCTGATGCGTTCGTGATCTGTAGCCTTAAATAATAGTCAAAAACATACCAAAATGCAATAGGGATACTGCTCCCACATTTTTACTTGTGGAGAGTAAAAATCCGCGCGATACAGCCCACACAAATAGTTCGCGCGAGCAGTTGCACGTAACGAAAAAAGCAGTCGGCTGTGTTCGCGAACATTATGAGAAAGGAGGAATGCTATGAGTAATATGTTACAGACGAAAACCGCAGAAGAAATACTGACAACAGTATTCAAACCGAAGGAGTTCATCATTGACGGACTTCTTACGCAGGGACTGTACGTCCTTGCAGGTGCACAGAAGATAGGCAAGTCATGGCTGGCAATGGATATCTGTCTCAGCATTGCAACAGGAGTTTCGGTGCTCGGACGAGAAACTATTCAAGGAACTGCGCTGTACTTGTGTTTGGAAGATAACTATCAGCGACTACAGCGCAGATTGTTTCAGATGAACGCCGAACCGATTGAGAATCTACACTTCGCGATTGCTGCTGATAAAATCGGTGCAGGTCTCGAAGAACAGATAGAAAGCTTCAAGAAAGAGCACGATGACTTGAAAATAGTTGTTGTCGATGTAATGCAAATGGTGCGCAGCAATGTTGAGTCGAGTTATGGTGCTGACTATACTGAACTGATCGCGCTCAAACAGCTTGCATATCACTTGAACATCTGCATACTGCTGATACATCATATGCGAAAAGCTAAAGACGGTAATCCGTTCAATATGATGACAGGCAGCACAGGTATCGGCGGTGCAACTGACGGCAACTTTGCGCTCAAGGAAACAAAGTGCGGCTCAGGAAAAGCTATTATGTATTGTCAGGGGCGTGACATTGAATACACTGAACTGCGAATGCATTTCGATACCGATGTCATGCGCTGGATAGTTGAGAACGAACCTGCTACGCAGAAGAGCCGCGACAATATTGTTCTCTCTGCTGTTTATCTTTTCATCAAGGCGCGAATTCACTTTGAAGGTACTGCAACTGAGTTGGTTGAAGAATTAAAATCAGTTACAACAGAAGTCATTTATCCAAATCGAGTGACACGCGACTTAGTTCAGAACGGATACGAACTCAGCAAGTATGGAATTGATTTCAAGTATGAAATAGTTCACAAAGGACGTATTATTATTCTTCACTACAACGGTCAGCGTGTCGGTAGTGACGGTAGAAATGTTACCGTCACGCAGGCACTGCCTGACAGTTCGCAAAGCTCTATATAGCTTCATCTGCGGGGCGTGTCAGTAGGTTTCCGTGTCGGTAGAGTTACCGTCACGGCAGAGTTACTGTCACGCACAAAAACGCCCATTTTTGCCGCCGATACAGGAATCGGGTAGTTATCCCACCTATGCCCACAAAAGCGGTTGTCACGCAACGTGGAGCGAGTGTGGGCGGCATTGGCATAAGGAGAAAAACTACCGCTGACGGAGCAGTACAGGCGACGGAAGTATGAAATGCCAGCATCGCATTCGGCAGTCCGCCGAACGCTTGCTGGTCGGGGCGAACCCCGAACCCCCTCTTAAAAATCGTACAATGAAAGGAGCGTGATACAATGAGAAAACGCAATCGAACTATCACTATCCGCTGTACCGACGACGAGTATGAGCGGATACACAACAAGGCTCAGCGGCACAAGCTGTCCCTCAGCGATTTCATTCTCAGGTCAGCTATGGACAAGAAAATCGTCGTGGCGGACGGACTGAATGAAGTTGCAAAGCAGCAGAAAGCA
This sequence comes from Ruminococcus flavefaciens, assembly GCA_004554385.1. Taxonomy (GTDB): domain Bacteria; phylum Bacillota; class Clostridia; order Oscillospirales; family Ruminococcaceae; genus Ruminococcus; species Ruminococcus flavefaciens_T. The sequence goes on along the minus strand of SFMO01000146.1, from coordinate 611 downwards.
ATCGGTCGGAACCTCAATCAGATAGCAATGCTGGCACACGAAGGACGGCTGCACTCTGTCAGACTGGACGAGCTTGTGGAGCAGCACAAGACAGTCACACAAGCCGTCTGCGACATAGCCAAGGAGGTAAGATAGTGCCCATAATCCATTTTATAAACAACAAAACTCAGACCGCTGGCGGAATGAAAAACGTCCTCGCATACGTCAGCCGAAAGGAGAAAACAGTCTCAGAGGACAAGCGTTTCGTGACCGGAGTCAACTGCTCGCCCGAGACTGCTCTCGATGAAATGACAGCAACTAAGAATCTTTACCACAAAACTGATGGGCGGCTCTACTATCATCTGGTGCAGAGCTTCCCCAGCGGTTACGAAATTGAGCCTGAACTCGCACACAAGATAGCGGTGGAGCTTGCGGAGAAAGCCTTCAACAAATACGAAGTCGTAGTCGCTACTCACATTGACAGAGAGCACATCCACAGCGTGCGCCCGGAAAGGGCATAAAGAAAAGTAGAATAGAAAGGAACTACCCTGCAAAACAGCGCAGGACACAGCCGTTCTAACCGAAAGGCGAAAGCTGACACGGGAACATAGCACGAACGGAAAGCGGTAAGT
>SFMO01000145.1 GCA_004554385.1 Ruminococcus flavefaciens | reverse complement strand
TATACTCGACAATGTTCCTGCGGAAATATAGTTACTACGAGCCGCTTGATTGGGTGAAGAAATACTTCAAGTATCTGTACAGCTTCATAATAGGCAAGGAATCAAAGCTTACCGAGTTCATACCTCCTCGCCTGACATATAAGATAGACGACAGGAACGGTCTGAACCTGCTGTGCGAATACGATTCGCTCAAAGCAATGATTGATCTTGCCTTTGCAAAAGCAGTGACAGATGATAAGAAGCCGCTCCGTACCTGCAAGCACTGCGGAAAGCTGTTCTATGCCACCGATATACGCAGCGAGTTCTGTTCCGCAAGATGCCGCAATCAATATAATGTATACAAGTCCAGAGCAAAGCATTGACGCTTTGCTCTTTTTGTTTCAAAATAAAAATGGAGGCCTTGACAAATAAAAATAGTGTGTTATAATATAATCGAGAAAGAGTAATAGTATATATTTAATATGCAATTACAGAATTAATATGAAGTGCGAGCAGAGTTCGATTTAGAGACCCTGCTCATTCTTCTCCAAACCGTGTAATATGATACAGTAGAATATATATTACACAACCAGCTGTATAAAGAGGTGACCTGAAATGAACAAGTAAAAACTAAACAGAAGCTTGAAAATTGAATATGGGATCAGGAGTTACGTTGTTTCCGATGGTGGGGCGGTGAGCCGTACCAGCCCAGAGATGCGCGATGACCTCGAAAGAGCGAGCGATAACATCTCTGGTTTCACATAGCGCAGATGTGAAGTAAACGAGAAAGTCTAAGCGAGTGTCCAAGATGCCTGTCTCTATAATGAACTTGCTCAGGCAGTTCAAAGCCGAACAGGAAGCGGAAGCTGAGCAGCTCGGCACAAAGTGGGAAGACCATGACAGGCTGTTCACCAAATGGAACGGAGCACCGATGAATCCTCAGACACCGTTTGAATGGCTGAAAGGCTACTGTGAGCGTATCGGAGTGCCCTTCAAGAATATCCATTCACTGCGACATCTCCATGCAAGTCTTCTGATATTTGAAGGCGTAGACGTTGTAGCAGTATCCTCGGACATGGGACACAGCGTCGTAGGAACTACCTTGAATCTGTACTCCCATATGTTTCAGGAAGCCAAGGCTCGCAACTGCGATGCGATAAGCAATGCGCTGAGTTTCACAAACGATATAGGCACAGAGGAAGAAAGTCCTGCCGAGGACGATACCGAAGCCGAGACTGAACAGCAGGTGCTGGCATTATGAGCAAAAAAAGTACCGCAGAGCGAAAGCTCTGCGGATACCCAAATTAATAGTTAAAAGATAATAAGTGCCAAACAAGTGCCAAAGCCTGATTTTTAGAAAAAAGAAAGCCCACAAACGGCTATTTTAAGCCATCTGTGGGATTACGATTTGGTGACCCGTACGGGAATTGAAAATCTCGGCGCACTTTTCGTGACTTGTCGAGATATGCAGAAAAGCCCGAAAATACGGCATTTTAGAACAATACGCAAAAATTCGTTTACGCTGTTTTTTGCTAAGTTTTTGCACCCTTAGCGGACAAATAGCGGACAAAAAACATTCGACATACCCTTGTACTTATACGTTAAAAACACTAATGCAAATCATAACAGCGGACAAAATCACCATATAATTCTTCATGTCCAGTTGATGATCTTGCAGGTATAAGTAGGAGGATATTTTTATGAGCAGATACACAAGTGAACAGACCGTATATAACCCACTGAAAAAGAAAACAGTTCCGCTGTTGAGACTTGATACCAACACCATGACCGTCACACACTTCAATGCTGATACACAGACCGATGAGAGCAAGACGTACCATACCGATTTCATCAGGTATCATCTCCATTTCTCTGACAGCCATTGTCCCGACAGGCTTCGCAGGCTCGTCAATGAGGGCAGGATCGTGGAGTACCTCGATGATATGGAACGGAAAGTCAATGAAGCTATCTCCCGTCAGGTTGAGCTTTGGAAGCAGTCCGACAGCTGCTATCAGAACGCTGTCCTCAGCGGTGATGCTGAGAAGATGCTCGGTCTTGAAAATTGCTTCATTAGTATGGCAAGAGAAATCATTTTTGAGTGTATGGTATATATCTGATATTCAACGGCTGTGCCTTCGGGTGCAGCCGTTGTATTTATTCTGTAGAATTATCTCTCAGTATTTCCTTCATTTCC
>SFMO01000144.1 GCA_004554385.1 Ruminococcus flavefaciens | reverse complement strand
TTTCAACAACCTTGATCTTGAATTCAGGTGTATATCTCTTGTTTGGTTTTCCTTTTGGCATAAAAATGTCCCCTTTCGTTAGACTTCATTTTGGTATATTTCTATTATACCACATTGTCTAACAAAAGGGGAGCATTTCAGCTTATCGTTCCCGGGCGGTTTCTGTTTGTTTTAGTTTTTCTTGTCGTTTTTGGACTTGTCGTCCTTTTTGTCCCTGTCATCGTTGAAGCTGTCAACAGTGTTGAGATACAGTGCAGGGTCAAGGCAAATACCCTCGTGTCTTACCTCGAAGTGGCAGTGAGGACCTGTAGAATCGCCTGTACTTCCTACTTCGCCGATGAGCTGACCGCGAGCCACAAACTGTCCTTCAGTTACGAGGACTGCGCTCATATGGCCATATACTGTCTGATAGCCGTCAGTGTGACCTATCTGTACGAAGTAACCGTATCCGCCTGAATTCCAGCCTGCGGAAACGACCTCTCCGTCCTCTGCGGCGTATATCTCAGTACCTGTATTCGCAGCGATGTCCATACCTTTATGATTTCTTGTGCCGCCGAATATATCGCTTATATATCCGCCGTCAACAGGCCAGCCGAACTCTCCCGAGCCTGTGAGGACCGTGCTTGAGCTTGATGGTCTTGCTGCATAAATACCGATACCTATTTTTTCGACAACGGGTTCACGGGTTATCTTGGTGCTTATAGTCTTGCGTGAGTACTCCTTGCCGTCGATGTAAGTTACCTCGATGTGGCTTGTTTTCTCGCCGCGTCTTCCCTTTACGAGGATGTCTCTTCTGCCTGCGTTAAGGGAGCTTGTTTCGACCTCGATGGTTTCGTAGTCGAGGAATGAAATAGGATCTATCTCGCGGACATACTGTATTGGCAGGTAGCTTTCTGTCTCGATGACATTTACGAACGTGCCCTTTCGGCAGTTCTTGGTTATCTCGGGATTCAGCTCTACCAGCTTGTCGTATTCCATATTGTATTTCTGTGCGATAGTGGCAGGTGTGTCGCCGTTCTTGGCGATATACACGACTTTCTTCTCCTTGGAGGAGGTCAGCAGGTCAATAGCCTCCTGCTTTTCCATAACGCTGTCCACCAGGTAGATACCGTGGGAGTACTCGATATTGTTCTTGTACGAGATGTCCTTGACGATACCGTCCACGCGGAAGTTCAGTATCCTCTCGTTGAGGGCGTCCTGAATGGGCTCCTTGTCCTTGACAGCGCCGATGAATTTGCCGTCGATGTAGATACCGTATGCCTCTGTGAGGGCATGGTCCGAAGCCTCCAGCATTTCGTTGGCAAGCTGAGCCGAGGACACTATGGTATCATTTTCGTTGATTATCCTCAGTGAATACTTGGCGGAAAAATCAATTGCCTCGTCGTTATCGTCGTAGTATATTCTCTGCTGAACTTCTCTTTCAGCCTCCTCGAAGTCGGCTTCGGCGGTTATCATGCCTATCTCCCTGCCGTTGTATTCGACGCTGAGACCGTATTCAAGTCCCGAGCCGTAGCGGATTATACCTATGAGGAAGATTATGGAAAGTGTGGGCAGGATATAGTTGAAGGCGGTGTAGAAAACTCCATCCTCGCCGAGAAGGTAGGAGCACCAGAACTCAAAGAGCGCTTTGTTGTACTGCTCTTTGCCTTCCTTCCGGGCTTTGTTGACCTTTTTCTGCATATCCTTGTTTATATTGAAGCGCTCACGGAATGGTGATGTGAGCTCCTTCAGTATCCACAGGAAGAACTTCAGTATGGAAACGGCAAGGCTGAGCAGTTCGGACAAAACGAACCTGACGCCTCTGAGCAGTCCTGAAAGTACAGCTGAGCCTGCTTTTGCGGCAAAGCGTCCGAATTTTTCAAAAAAATTTGTCTTCTGAGATGAGACAGATCTGTTTTCGTCGCCATAGAGCCTGTAGAACTCTTCGCGGCTTTTTCTGTCCATTGGACCGTCTCCTTTCCGTTTTTGACCGACCTTTTACAGACCGGCAAATTACATTATATCATAAAACTAAAAAAATATCAACACTCGCGGCGAAAAAGCTCCGGTCTGATACGACTTCGACGCGAAAAAGGCTGCGGCGGCTCGCCGCTTATAACATATTATTGTAAAAATAGCAGCACTCGCGGCGAAAAAGCTTCAGCCTTGAATATTATTGTATTTTCACCTGCTGAAAAGCCTTTGTATATCCTTTGGGAGCTCCGCAGATACGTTGACGGGCTCTCCTGTAAGAGGTTCGCGGAAGCTCATTTTTCCGCAGTGAAGCGCCTGTCTTGGTATGTCATCACGGAGTCCGCCGTACAGGTCGTCGCCTGCAAGCGGTGAACCAATATGAGCAAAATGCACTCTTATCTGGTGGGTGCGTCCCGTTTCGAGGTGTATTTCAGCAAGGGAATATTTATCGTTCATCATCAGCCGCTTGAAGTGAGTTACAGCCCGCTGTCCGTCTTCGCGCACACAGCGGAGTATTATGGACTCTCTCTCTCGGGCTATGGGAGCGTCTATAGTGCCGCTTTCGGGGATAGCTCCGTGTACAGCAGCATAGTAGACCTTTTCACAGCAGCCCTGAAGCTGTTTTGCTGCATGAGCGTCCTTTGCAATTACACAGAGCCCTGAGGTATCGCGGTCAAGCCTATTGACCGAGCGGAATGTGAGCTCGGGATAGAGATATGAAAAATAATTGCCGAGGGTATCTCCCTGATGACGGATAGACGGGTGTACAGGCATGCCGCTGGGCTTGTTGAACACCACGAGGCTGTCGTTTTCAAAGGCTATGGGCACGTTAAGGCTGCCGTTTGGCTCTAAGAAGCTGTCGTCCTCAAGGTTCAGGACTATGACCTCTCCCTTGTGCACCTCATCAATGCTTCGCACAAGCTTGCCGTTACGGGTGATGCCGCCTTCCTGCCGTTTAAGCTTTGTCAGCAGCCGCCTTGATACGCCTTTTTTTCCTAAAAGGAATTTTTCCAGAGTTATTGGAGCGTCTGTGTCTACCGAAAGCTCTATCTGTTTCAAGGTATTCATCCTCCTTGATAAAAATGTCAATGCTCAGTGAAAAAGCGGTCATAAGCTTTGTGAGCGCGTACGGTAGCCCTATTATAGTCAGCATCTGAGGCAGATACACTGCCAGAAGCTTCAGGGGCACTCTTTTTCTGCCCTTCATGAAGCGCACCGAATAGAGCACTGTGCGGAAGGCTGTCAGCTTCGGAAAGCGCACCAGAAGATAAGGCACAGCGCTGAAGCTGACCTTGAGGGACAGCCACATCAGCACGGATACTCCCGTGAGAAATACTGCGTTTGCAGCGAGAAAAGCTTCGGACGGGCCGAGTCTTTCGCCCATGAGACCGTAAGCGGCAGTTCCGAAGAATACCGCAGGTGAAAGCGCGAGAAGTCCTGCTGCCTTTGTCCACATAGCAGCCGAGATGCTGCGCTTGAAGGTGCATTTTCTCAGCAGTATCCGTGAGAAGGATTCACATCGCTTCTGTGGGACTTCTGCCGTCATTCCGTACAGCCGATAGGCTGCCGCATACATCAGCGGAGCCGCAGTCAGCAGCCGCAGTATACCGCTCGCTGCCGAAGCTGAAAGCTGCACGGGACTGTCTCCGCCGAAGAGCATTATTGGTTCCATACTGCCAAAATACAGCAGAAGGCTGTATACTGCCGCCTCGGCAAAGCGAAAGAAAAGTTCTGCGCCGAGAGGGAGTATACATATCATCATAGTCCGCGCCCGTCTGCCGCTGAGCAGGCCCCGGGAATAGCGGATAAGCTCGCTGATCTTCATATCTGCGCCTCCGAAAAATGGTTTTGCAGATATTATTGGCAGATCATGGACGATTATTCATCATTGATTTTGCAGAAAGCCGAGGTCTCAATACTCGTCGTCAGCCTCGTCAAGCTTCTCGTATGGGCAGTAGCCCAGTATCTCAAATGCCTGAGAATTTAACCACATCTGTGATGTGACCATGAGCTCGAATCCCATTCCGAAGTCGCAGCTGAGAGTTTTGGGATCATATTTCGGCAGTCCGAAGCAGCTGAGCATATTTGAGATGATCCCGCCGTGAGTTATTACGGCGCAGTGTGTAAGCCCTGATTCCATCATGTCCATGATGATGGCATGGAGCGCCTTGTAGCAGCGAGCCGTCATCTCCTCAAGGCTTTCGCCGTTTGGCGGACGGTTGTCCTTGCCGCCTCTGAGCCATTTGTTATAGTCCTCGCGTTTTGCGAGCTCGTCGATGCTCTTGTTTTCAAAATCGCCGAAATCAAGCTCTCTCAGGTCGTCAACGGGGACTACCTCTGTGTATGGGAAGAGTATATCGGCGGTCTCGGTGCAGCGCTTCAGCGGAGAGGTGTATACCCTGTGTACGGTGGGGTAATCGAATTCGTCCATTTTTGCAGCGAGGTCAGCTGCGCCCTTATTGGAAAGGGGAAGATCTGTTTTACCGATGTAAACGCCTTTTTCATTTGCCTCCGTCATTCCGTGACGGAGAATGCTTATCCTGTAACCTTTCATGGCTTCTCCTTTATGTTGAATATGTCAGTAACCATACCGACTGGATAATTGTGCACAAAATTACTGCTCGTTTTTTTAACAGTTAGTAAAATTCACGAAAAATACTACAAAATTCCACACATTCTTTCACATTTCTGTGTATTTACAAATTATACATATTGTATTATAATAATAGTAACAGCTTTTTTAAGCAAAGAATCTGTCCATTAGGAGGAATTTCAATGAACTCGGATTTCGCAAGAATTATAACTTTACAGCGTAAGGAAAGACATATCAGCCAGAAGCAGGCTGCAACCGATCTCGGTATCTCGCAGGCACTGCTCTCCCATTATGAAAAGGGCATTCGTGAATGCGGTCTGAATTTCCTCGTAAAGATCGCAGATTATTATAATGTTTCTTGTGACTACCTTCTCGGAAGAACTCCCGAGCCTGAGGGCAAGACCATCACTATAGAGGATATTCCCGATGACGACGGAAACAACAGCATGAAGATGCCTTCTCCTGAAATAATCAACTTCAACAGAAGGATCATCAACAACTCGATCAGTCTTCTTTTCAGTCTTGCTCAGAAAGCAAACAGCATAACCCTCATCAAGGAGGTTTCATCATACCTCATGCTTTCTGTGTACAAGCTTTTCCGTATCGTATACAACGCAAACCCTCATAACGACCAGAAGCTTTTCCGTATCCCAAAGGTCATCGCAAACGACAGCGCAAATGCTATCGTTTCCATGAGCGAGGCTAACATCAAAGCCGCTTCCAGCGGAATCGCACTTGACGGCAACGACTGCGTTGATAATTTCGATACCCTCTACGTTACTACTGCAACACTTCAGAAGGACTATGCCCAGTATTCATCATCTCTCCTTAATCTTATCAAGCGCAGTGAGGAAAGTATCTCACGCACCCGTGCAAAGTACAGGAGCGATATAAAGTAATATTATTTCGCGGATGTCAGAAGGCATTTCCGTTAAATGCATATCTGACAGGACTTTTATATTATACCACTTTTCCGCGCTGTTGAAAAGCCCTTTTTCATATTTGCTCCCTCGGATTTCATGGTAAATCTTATACAGGTGCTTTGACAGCAGGCAGATATTTTGAAGCTTCACAACAGTTTTTTCTGCTCATCGCTTAAATATTAGGCGCTTTTGGAGAAAATACACTGCCGCTCTTGACATCGCCGCTCCGCTGTGTTACAATTTACAGTAGTAAACCGTTGAAGAAGTGTGAGTAGCTCCCGTTAAAGCATTTCAGAGAGCCTGCGGCAGGTGTGAGCAGGTATGTGCGACAGGTGTGAATGGGCTTCCGAGGGCGAGCCGAAGAGGTTACCTTGTGTAGGCGAGACGCAGAGGTCTGCGTTATCAAAACCTTTGTATTTTTGTACAAGACGAGAGGACGCAAAAGCGTCAAGCAGGGTGGCACCGCAGAAGTATTCAGCTTCTGTCCCAGCATTTATGCAGGGACAGAAGCTTTTTTATGTCCCTTTACATCAATGTAAATCAACGAAAAGGAGATATTATTATGTCAATGTCAGATGAAAAGATCCCTTACAAAATCTATCTTGAGGAGAATGAGCTTCCAAAGCAGTGGTACAATGTACGCGCTGATATGAAGAAAAAGCCTGCTCCTCTTCTTAATCCTGCTACAGGCAAGCCCTGTACATTGGAGGACCTCAGCCACGTTTTCTGCGAAGAGCTTGCTAAGCAGGAGCTTGATGAGACAACTCCTTATATCGATATTCCCGATGAGATACAGAATTTCTACAAGATGTTCCGTCCATCACCACTTGTAAGAGCTTACTTCCTTGAAAAGAAGCTCGGCACACCCGCTAAGATATACTACAAGTTTGAGGGTAACAACACCAGCGGAAGCCACAAGCTCAACTCCGCTATCGCTCAGGCTTACTACGCAAAGAAGCAGGGACTCAAGGGCGTTACCACAGAGACAGGCGCAGGTCAGTGGGGTACTGCACTTTCAATGGCTTGCTCATACTTCGACCTTGACTGCAACGTATACATGGTAAAGGTAAGCTACGAGCAGAAGCCCTTCCGTCGTGAGGTTATGCGTACATACGGCGCAAATGTAACTCCTTCCCCTTCCACAACTACTGAGGTAGGAAGAAAGATACTCGAGGAATTCCCGGGTACTAACGGAAGTCTCGGCTGTGCTATCTCTGAGGCTGTTGAGGCTGCTACAACAAGAGAGGACTACCGCTACGTTCTCGGAAGCGTTCTTGCACAGGTACTCCTCCACCAGTCTATTATCGGTCTCGAAGCAAAGGCAGCTATGGACAAGTATGGAATCAAGCCTGATATTATCATCGGCTGCGCAGGCGGCGGTTCAAACCTCGGCGGACTTATCTCTCCATTCATGGGCGAAAAGCTCCGCGGTGAGGCTGATTACCGTTTCATTGCTGTTGAGCCTGCATCATGCCCGAGCCTTACAAGAGGTACTTACGCTTATGACTTCTGCGATACAGGTAAGGTTTGCCCACTTCAGAAGATGTATACTCTCGGCAGCGGCTTTATGCCTTCACCTAACCACGCAGGCGGTCTTCGTTACCACGGCATGAGCGCTACACTCTCTGAGCTCTATGATCAGGGACTTATGGAGGCTACTTCTGTTGAGCAGACAGCTGTATTCGAGGCTGCTGAGATGTTCGCAAGAGTTGAGGGTATCCTTCCTGCTCCTGAGAGCAGCCACGCTATCCGTGCAGCTATCGACGAGGCTCTCAAGTGCAAGGAGACAGGCGAGGAGAAGACTATCCTCTTCGGCCTTACAGGTACAGGCTACTTTGATATGTACGCTTATGGCGCATACAACGACGGCAAGATGAGCGACTATATCCCGACAGACGAGGAGATCGCAAAGTCTCTCGCAAATCTTCCCAAGATCGAGGGCTGAAAATAAAAAGTGTGTTCAAATATATAAAGAAAAAGCTCCGCAAAATGAACTGACCCCAAAAAGTTAGACAAAGATTTAAAAGAAAATTTATGCAAAGCGACAAAGCGACAAAGCTTGGTCGCTTTGTTGCTTTATGCAGCTTTGGCAAGACGGTATTCAACAGGTGACATTCCATCGAGTTTC
>SFMO01000143.1 GCA_004554385.1 Ruminococcus flavefaciens | reverse complement strand
CACCGCCTTTTCCATGGTTTTCTTTATTATACCATAGAAAACGCGTTGTACAGTTCGTGGCGAGAACCTGTATATTTCGTGGCGAATTATTGTATGCTTTTATTGGCCGATTCTGTACGTTTTATTATACCATTCACACCTCCTTATATTTTCTTGTTGTAATATGCCGAAACACCTACTTCTATAAGCGAATATATTACGATCGCTATACTAAGTGTCATTGAAACAGTTTCGCTGAATGCGCCTGCAATTATTGCTGCAATAGCAGTCGCAAAAAGATAAATAGTATTTGATGTCCGTGCTGATTCCTTCAATATCTGCTTGTTGCGTTCATCGGTCTGCTGTATGTACATCTCCTTCAGCTTTACATCATCTTTCAGAGCCATATTGAATCTTACCGAATAGCCGATTCCCAAAGCAACCATAGCTCCTGTAACGCCGTATAGAACACCTGAGAAATAGCTGTCACTATCCCTTGTGAGTATCTTATATACAAACAGTGAAGCGATAACCAGAACGCACAATATTCGCATTACTATTAATTCCCTATGTATTTTCTTTCTGAACTCTTCCATAAATTATCCTCCTTAAAGGTTCTCCTCTCCCTCGAATATGAACAGCTCCTCGATAGTAACGCCGAAGAACTGCGCCGCCTTATGAGCGAGAGTGAGGGACGCATTGTATTTTCCGTTTTCCAGTGATATTATAGTCTGCCGCGTGACGCTGAGAGCGTCGGCAAGCTCCTGCTGCGTGACCTTCCTCGCCTTCCGCAGCTCCTGAATTTTATTCTTCAAATGATCACTCTCCTATCAGATGTAAAGTGTACTTTACTTCTTCTGTGATTATAGTATAGCACGCTTTACATTTTTTGTCAAGCCAACTTTACATATTTTTATATTTTAACATAAAAGAGCTCCACGTCATAAAACGTGAAGCTCTTTTTATTTACAGTTATTTATCGCAGTGAACAACGCAGCACAGCTATATTCATGATATCCCGGTCCGCATAAGCTCTCCTCGCAGCTTTTTGCACAGCTGTCCAATATGACTTCAAGCAAAGCATCAGCTATTTTTTTTGAATTAATCGCCATAATAATACTGATAACCAGCATCAGAACAGCCATCCCAATGATAATGACCGTCTTTTTAGTGATTCTTCTGACTTTTTCTTCTCGTTCCTTATATTCATCTGTCTGGTTTTTTCGGGCATATTCATCGATATCATATAGTTTTATTACTGCTATCATAATTATTATAATTATTATAATAAAAAGTATTCCCAGCTTTACGATTGCCATACTTATACCTGCTTTCTATACTGTATCCTCTTGATGATATAGAGTATCTGCCAGAAGACGAGAAACGGGAAAACAGGGATAAGTGCTCCGAATATAATAACTCCGTACCACACAAAGTATTCATAGAAGGCTTCTCCACCATAAGTAGTAGATGACATGAATGTAAAGCCGTCCGCCATGCCGTAAAAAGAATATATCACCAACCATACAAACGGCAAGAAGGACAGTATAAAGCTTGCTTTATAGAGCTTGGATATAGGCGTCTCACCTGCTTCAGCACGTTTTCTCAGTCTCCACGACACCAAAACAGCCAATACACCGAATAACGACAGGAATGCGCCCCATAATGGCAGAACCATTGTCTCATCATCAAGCTCACCGAGTCCTTTTTCCAATTCCAGCCACGAATACAGCAAAAATGATATCGCCAAAACTGCACAGCTTCCGAATACCGTCAGTAACACCTTTTCATATTTTTTCATAAGCTCAGCTCCTTTTCTGCCTTTTTGGCTTTATGACGTCCTGTCAGATAAATTATCTGCCATATGATACACAGAGGAAGCACAGGGATTATAAGAATGCCGCCGAAAACGGCCGCTAAAATGAAACCTTCAAAGCCGTAGCACTTAGACCACAGGAAGTCTATACCTGCTATTGCACCGTATAGTCCATACAGAACGTCAAGGGTTATAGGCAAAAAGGATACTGCGAACCATATCTTGTCAGCCCTTGTAATGCCAACCGCTTTTCTTTTTTTTCTTTTTAAGATAGCGTGAACGATAAAAACTGTTATCAGACCTATCACTGATAATGCAAGAATCAATCCGTATTCAGAGAATATCGGATAAGTAAAATAACTTAATAATTCTCCGCTGAAGCCATAGATCATTCCTCTTTTGATACAATGGGCAAGATATACGCATATTCCCAGACCAAATACTCCTATAAGCACCTTTTCAACCTTATTCATAAGCTCAGCTCCTTTCAGAAATTCTTTTCTTCCTCAGCTTTAATGTAAGTCCTATGAACTTCACCTGTACTATGACTGCAATTGGAATAAACGGAACGAACGACATCAGGAACACTGTTATGAGAAACGTCTCAGAAAAAGCTTCCCAGCCGTGTTTTTTTGGGAATACCATTCCGCTGCCCGTACCATTGACGGCTGCATCTACAGACCAGTAAATACAGAGGATTATGGGTATGAATGAAAACACAAAAAGCACACTCAGCCATACAGGCACTCTGTCTCTTTCTTTTCCGCCGAGGATATGCGATATTATAACACCGAACCCCATGCTGAGACCTACAGGGAATAAAAGCCGTGTGCTCCACGAAAACATCAGGGCAAGTCCGCCTGCTGCTGTCATCACTGCTGAAGCAATCAGCATCATTTTTGATGTATTTTTCATAGTCCCGCCTCCTCTTCTCTGATATTATAATACCACAGGAGAGAGCGATACGTAAGATGTCATTTGTCATTTTAGCAGTGACATCTGTCACTAAAAAAGTCCGCACCTGTGAAAACTCACAAATGCGGACTTGCATTTCTGTATAATACAGCAATGTTATTTTATGCCCCAGATATTCTCTGCGTAATCAGCAATAGTTCTGTCGGAGCTGAATTTGCCTGCGTTGCACATATTCAGCCACTGCTTACGTGCAAAGCCGATTCGGTCTGCACTGTAGTCGTTTATACAGCGCAGCTTTGTCTCAACGTAATCCCTTATATCTCCCAGGAGATAATAATGGTCGGGAGCATGCCAGCTCGCACCGTCAAGGAGAGCCATATAGAGCTCACGGAAATCACCGCTTCCGCCGTCGGAAACAGTGCCGTCGATAAGTGATGATACCACTCTGCGGATCATATCATCAGACGAGAAAACACTGCGGCTGTCGTACTCGGGGACTATCTTCTCCAGGTCTTCAACTCTTGCACCGAAGATATAGTTGTTGTCCTCTCCTGCCTCCTGCACTATCTCGATATTAGCGCCGTCATATGTGCCGAGAGTCACCGCACCATTGAGCATGAGCTTCATATTGCCCGTGCCGCTTGCCTCAGTGCCTGCTGTTGATATCTGCTCGGAGACATCTGCTGCCGCCACAAGCTTCTCGGCATAGGAAACATTATAATTCTGCACGAACACCACCTTGATAAGGTCACGTGTGTCCTTATCCTCGGAAACTATCCTGCCCACCTCGTTGATGAACTTGATTATCGCCTTTGCACGGCGGTATCCGGGAGCAGATTTAGCTCCGAATATGAAGGCTGTCGGCTTGAAGTTCTTTATACTTCCGTCCTTTATTCCGTAGTATATCCACAGGATAGAGAAGGCATTGAGAAGCTGTCTCTTGTACTCGTGAAGACGTTTTATCTGTATATCGAAAACAGAATTTTCATCAATTTCTATACCGTCGTGAGCCTTAATGAACTCCGCCAGCTGATGTTTCTTGTCCTGCTTGATGTCAATGAATCTGCGAAGCACCTTCTCATCATCGGCATATTTTGCAAGCTCCTTGAGTCTGTCAAGGTCATTGATCCAGTCATCACTGCCAAGAAGCTCAGTGATATACGCTGAAAGCTCCCTGTTGCAGAGTGCTATCCAGCGGCGCTGAGTAATGCCGTTTGTCTCGTTGCGGAAGCGCTCGGGATAAAGGCTGAACCAGTCCGCAAGAACGGTGTCCTTTAGTATCTGTGTGTGTATCTCCGCAACGCCGTTGATATGACTTGACGCATAGCAAGCCATATCTGCCATATGGATAAGGTCGCCCTTGATTATCTTTATGCGGTCGGTCTTTTCACGCTCAACGCCAGAAGCGTACATATCGGCAATGAGAGCCTCGTTTATCTGGATAATAATAGCGTATATCCTCGGGAGAAGCTCCTCCACAAGGTCTGTGCGCCACTTTTCCAGAGCCTCCTGCATAACGGTATGATTGGTGTAGTTGAATATCCTCTTTGCCATTTCAAGGGCTTTATCAAAGCTGAAGCCCTCGTTGTCCACAAGCTGTCTGATAAGCTCGGGAATGGAAATAACAGGGTGGGTATCGTTGAGCTGTACGGAGATATAGTCTGCCAGATTATCGAGAGTACCGAAGCGAGCCTTGTGCTTCCTGATAATATCAGTAAGTGAGGCACAGCTGAAGAAGTACTGCTGCTTTAATCTCAGCTTCTTGCCCTCGTCTGTATCGTCATTAGGATAGAGCACACGGGAGATGTCCTCGGCGTATATCTTCTCCTTTGAAGCTTCAAGGTAGTCCTGCTTGTTGAATACGTCAAAGTCGAACTCCTTCACAGGCTCAGCCTGCCAGAGTCTGAGAGTTCCCACATTTTCGGTGCGGAATCCGAATACAGGCATATCATAGGGAACCGCCTTTACTGTCTGACCGCTGTACTCGATTAGGACCGTATCCTCGTCACAGCGCACAGACCACGGGTCACCGTATTTTGTCCAGTCGTCGATGTCCTCACGCTGAAAACCGTCAACAATGGACTGCTTGAAAAGTCCGTACTTGTAGCGTATTCCGTAGCCGTCAAGAGGGAGCGCCAGTGTAGCTGCGCTGTCAAGGAAGCAGGCGGCAAGTCTGCCAAGGCCGCCGTTTCCGAGAGCTGCATCCTCTATCTCCTCAAGGCTTGCAAGGTCTATGCCAAGCTCCTTGAAGACCTCGTCCACCTCGTCGTAAATTCCCAGAACAAGCAGATTGTTGTACACCGCACGTCCCACAAGGAACTCCATTGAAAGGTATGCTGCACGGCGCTTTGAAAGGTGCTCCTGACGGGCATTGTCCCAGCGGTCGGCAAATATATCCATGACCGTTTTGCCAAGAGCGTCGTGAAGCTGCTGCGGCGTCGCAGTTTTTATATCCTTCGGAAGTCTTCCTGTAAATTTTTCCATAAACAATTTCTTATCCATATCCCCTTGCTCCTTATAGTATTCTTGTTTTCTTCATATTCCAGATCACGTCAGAATCCCTGATAATACCTTCAAGGCTGTCATAATCCTCCTGCGAGAGCTTATCTACTGTGAGTCTGCAATAATAGCCGAACTCTCCGCGCTTGCGCCTATGCTGACGATAACTGTATTTTGTCAGATCTTCTGTGACTTCAATATCATCAGTTACGTACAGATTTCCGATAACAGTTCCGCCGTTGTCGGCAAAAGCCTGACGGAACTCTTCATATGTCATATCAGCCGAACATTCAAAAGGCACTGAATCGCGCTTGATATATATACCCGCCTTGCAGTCCGGAACTAATTTTCTGAACAGCTCACTTGCCTCATTGGTCAACTGCTCTTTATATTTCTCACACAAAAAGTTGTCCTCGACCACAACGTCTGTATTTTCATTGATATAAGCGCCGAATTTGGTGCCGTCATCGCACTCGAATTCATAGTAAACTTTAATAGGCTCGGAAGTATCACGATGGGTAACAAACTCGGTGCCGTCTTCTTCGATTATTCTCTCAGGCCATGACTCCCAACAGAGGAATCGTGCTGTGACCTTGAAGTTTAAACCATATTTCTCCCTGACTCTGCATATGCCGTTCCACTCTGCCTCGGGGATCTCCTCACCGTACGGAGTGTAGTGCTTTTCGGCAGGCTGAGGTGCAGGAGTATTTCCTGCCGTATTATCGTTTGCCTCAGAATTGTTGACTGCTGAGGTAGTGCTTGCAGGTGCGCTGTAGTCGCGGAAGTTGTTTTGGCAGCAGTTGTTTTTGCAGTGGTCTTTTTTGCAGCAGCAGATACAGTGGTTGTCGTAGTTTTGGCAGTAGTTTTCGCAGTAGTTGTCTCAGTTGTTACAGCGTTTGTAACAGAGGTTGTCTCTGTTTCGTTCGAAGCCTGTTTTTCATTTTTAGTTGAACCGCATCCTGTGAGAAGTAAAAATGCGGCAAGTGCTATAGCGTATTTTTTCATCTGTTATATCTCCTGTTAAGCTTTCTTATTTTCTTTGCAAGTTCTGGTGTAAAGTCTGATTTTTGTGTGCGGAACTGCCAGTTTCCGCCCAGTGTTGAAGGCGTATTCATTCTGCCCTCCTTAGGGCTGTCAAGGAAATCCTGTATCTGTGCCGCAGCTACCTTTGCAACGCTTCCCCATGCTGCACGGACCACAGCCATAGGTATCTCCTTTTTCTTCTTGACATTAAGGTACTGCATGGCGAACTTCAGCGACTTCTTGTCTAAGGTCTCCACCCAGCCGTTGAGAGTCTCATTATCGTGTGTACCCGTATATGCGAAGTAATTTGTGCTGCTGTAATTATGGGGCAGGTACTCGTTCTTGCCGTCGGAGAATCCGAACTGAAGCACCTTCATGCCGGGATAGCCGCATTTATCAAGCATCTCCCTTACCTCGGGAGTGATAAAGCCAAGGTCCTCGGCGATGATATTCAGCTTGCCAAGTTTTTCCTCTGCCAGTCTGAACAGCTCATAGTTCGGACCTTTTTTCCACTCGCCCACAGTAGCGTCCTCGTTTCCGAATGGAATGGCGTAGTAGCTCTCAAAGCCGCGGAAGTGGTCTATACGAACAATATCGTAAAGCTCAGAAGCAGCCTTTATGCGGTCTATCCACCACTCATAGCCTGTCTTTTTGTGATAAGACCAGTTATAGAGCGGATTTCCCCAGAGCTGTCCCAGCGGCGAAAAATCATCAGGGGGACAGCCTGCAACTGCTATTGGGCGGCGCTTCCTGTCGAACTGGAAAAGTCTGGGCGACGCCCATGCCTCCACGCTGTCCAGAGCACAGTATATAGGTATATCACCTATTATCTCGATACCGTTGTCGTTGGCATATTTTTTCAGTTCTTTCCACTGTCTGCTGAACTCGAACTGAATGAATTTATGGAAGCCGATGTCCTTTTTCAGTTCCTTTTTGGCAGCTGAAACCGCCTTTGCCTTATGCATGGACAGCTCCTCTTCCCATTCATACCACGGCTTGCCGCCGTTCCTGAACTTCAGCGCCATGAACAGTGCATACTCGTCCAGCCATTTCTTGTTCTCCTCACAGAACACCTTATACTCGGGGAACTTAGCAGGCTTGAAGCGGCTGTAGGCTATCCTCAACACCTCATAGCAGTGCTGATAGAGGAGGCTGTAATCCACGTTTCCGGGGTTTCTGCCCCAGTCAAAAGAGGCGAACTCATGGTGCTCAAGGAGTCCGTCCCCTTCAAGTACCTCATAGTCTATAAAATACGGATTTCCTGCCTTTACCGAGAAGGACTGATAAGGCGAATCGCCGTAGCTCGTAGGTGACAGCGGCAGTATCTGCCAGCATTTTACCTCTGCGGACTTAAGAAAGTCCACAAATTCAAAGGCAGCCTTTCCCATCTGACCTATGCCGTATTCCGACGGCAGACTGGATATGTGCATAAGTATACAGCTTTTTCGCATATTTATTCAACTTCCTTTCCTGTATAATCAGTATAAAAATGGTAATAATCCGTATATATCATGATCTGAGGTGATACGATGAAGCTTTCACAGCTGTTGTTTTCTTTCCTGATGGGATACTTCTGCTACAGCCTTGTAGAGATCGTCATGCGAGGCTATACACACTGGACAATGTGTCTGACAGGCGGTATAGTGATGGCACTGCTCTACACCATAAACAGCCGCAGGACTATGACGCTGCTGCGGAGCTGCGCCCTCGGCTCTCTGCTAATAACAGCCATAGAGCTGACCGTAGGAATTTTCGATAACATTATTATGCACTGGAACGTCTGGGATTACTCTGACATGCCCTTTAATTTTCTCGGACAGATATGCATTCCATTTTCGGCGTTCTGGTTCGTACTGTGTATCCCTGCGCGGCTTCTTTGCAGAATCATCAGCGCACGTTTCTGTAATAAAAAGGCTGTTCCGAAAGCCTCAGAACAGCCTATATGATCAATAGTTCTTGTTGGAATCAGCATTGAAGAAATTATTGCTGCTTTCTGTATAGTAATCGTTTGCTTCGAGGGACATAAAGTCCTCATCCTCGATGTCGGGAAGTCTTGCGCCGCAGCGTCCGCAGAACTGGAATCTTTCATTTACCTCAGCGTCGCACTTTGGACATATCTTATATCCTCTTATGCCGTTGAGCTCATATCTCATTTTCTTGATCCTTCTGCGTCTTGTATCTATATCGTCGCAAAGCACTTTAAGAGCCGCAGGATCCTCTCCCGGATTCTTATAGTATCTCTTTCCGATATCGGTAAATATCTCTACTATCCTTTCCTCTTCATAAAGAATCTTTCTTTTGAGGTTATTGGCTTCTGAGATATTTTTAGCTTTTTCAGACACACCCCTGCTTGCGTCATTGAATTTATCGAGAATACCCATTTCCATCACTCCTGTCGAATATTTTCTCGTTAATATCGCAATATCATTATACAACATCAACGGGAATTATGTCAAGCGTTTTTAAAATATTTTCAAAACAGGCTCTCTTTTTGTGCAAAACTTACATTTCAGCAATGTCATTTTCGGTAAGCTGAATAATACCGCCCCTGTTGAGTGCTTCAGATGCCTGACCATTGTCGTCAACACGGATAACAAAGGATACAGCCCTGTCGGATTTTCCGAGGAAAGAGTACATATACTCAACATTGACGTTATCCTGACCGAGTACATCGAGTACACGGCTGAGCTGTCCCGGGGTATCGGGGATGGATATTGCAAGCACCTCTGTCACATTAACTGCATACGAAGCTGCTCTCAGTATCTCCACTGTTTTTTCGGTATCATTGGCAATGAGTCTGATTATGCCGAAATCAGCAGTATCAGCAAGGCTGAGAGCTCTGAGGTTTATGCCCTTCTCTTTGATTATTCTCATAACGCCTGCTGCCTGATTTGGCATATTATCTACAAAAACCGAGATCTGTCTTACGTTTGACATACGACGGTCCTCCTTTGTTTATTATAGCCTGACTGAAATCAGTTATTACTTCTTTGGGAGATCCTCATACATAACGAGAACAGAGTGCTCATCAACATACTCGTTAACGTGAGTCTGAGCGTCATGGCAAAGTCCTGCAGCAGTGCTGTACTTTATATCGATGACCTTTACTGTTGAAATAAACTGATTGAGCTCGTTCTCAAAAGCTGCGAATCTCTGATACTTCTCCTGCTCCGGCATATAATTTGTGGAAAATAATTTGATTTTCATAAATGAAACCTCCTTAAAATAATGAAAAATATGTTTTATTCAACAGACGGCATTTCCCGTCTGTTTGTAACTTAGTCATGAAGCTTGCGTCTGTCGATAACTCTTACAGCCTTGCCCTCGCTTCTTGTGATGGACTTAGGCGAAACAAGGTGGACCTTCGGGTTGATACCAAGCATTGTCTTTATCGCAACAGCGAGGTCTCTCTCCTGCTTCTGCATATCCTTTACCTTATCAGAGAACTGATCGGGATTCATCTCTACGCTGATGTCAAGGGTATCGGTGTTGTTTACACGGTCGACCTCAATGAGGTAGTTAGGTGAATAGCCCTGCTCGATAAGAACTGTCTCTATCTGTGATGGGAATACGTTAACTCCGCGGATTATCATCATATCGTCGCTTCTGCCCATAGGCTTAGCCATCTTAATGAGAGTACGTCCGCAGGAGCATTTCTTTCTGCTGAGAACACAGAGGTCACGGGTACGGTAACGAAGAAGCGGGAAAGCCTCCTTGGTTATGCTTGTGAATACAAGCTCGCCGACCTCTCCCTCAGGAAGAACTTCACCTGTTTCGGGATCAATGATCTCGGGGATAAAGTTATCCTCGTTGATATGCATACCGCTCTGCTCGGAACATTCAAAGGCAACGCCCGGACCGCTTGACTCGGTAAGTCCGTAGATGTCAAAAGCCTTTATGCCCAGTGATTTTTCGATACTGCGGCGCATTTCCTCTGTCCACGGCTCAGCACCGAAGATGCCTGCCTTGAGCTTTACATCGTCGGGAGTAAGCCCCATATCGTGGAGGCTCTCGCCAAGATAAGCCGCATAGGAAGGTGTACAGCAAAGTATGGTAGCACCGAGATCGCGCATGAACTGTATCTGACGCTCTGTATTTCCCGAGCTCATAGGAAGGGTGAGACATCCTACCTTATGTGAGCCGCCGTGAACGCCCATACCGCCTGTGAAAAGGCCGTATCCGTAAGCGACCTGTACAACGTCCTCATTTGTACCGCCTGCAGCAGTGATAGCTCTTGCACAGCAGTCCTCCCACATGTCAACGTCATTCTGAGTGTAGAAAGCGACAACGCGCTTTCCTGTAGTACCGCTGGTGGAGTGTATCCTTACACATTCACTGAGCGGTTTTGCAAGGAGTCCGTAGGGATATGCCTCGCGAAGGTCAGCCTTACTGAGGAAAGGAAGCTTGTGAAGATCGTCAGTACCCTTGATGTCCTCCGGCTTTACGCCTTTTTTGTCCATGAGATCACGGTAATACTTCACGTTTTCGTAAACGTGCTTAACCTGTGCCACGAGGCGCTCGTCCTGGAGCTTTTTCATATCCTCACGCGGCATACATTCGATCTCTTTGTTCCAATACTTTTCCATTGGACTTCTACTCCTTATTATTTGGATTTATTATGTAAAGATAATGATGTTCTTAGTGTACAGGCAGAAATATCCGCCGCTTCTGATTTATCTCTCTTATCACTTAGCAGCCTTACCCAGCTCGAAAGCCTTCTTGTTGAGTTCGAGGAACTTAGGCGGTACGCACTGCTCAAGTGCCTTCTGCCAGAGCTCATCGGGATAGTCCATACGTGAAGCAAGAACGCCCATGAGAACTACGTTTGAAGCCTTTGCAGTACCTGCCTGCTCAGCCAGTGAAAGAGCATCAACTGCCACCAGCTCTGCGCCTGCTGCCCTGAGTTTTTCAACAAGGTTCTCAGGATACTTTGCAGCACCTGTGATAACAGGCATTGGATCTATCTGCTGAGTTGATGTGATGAGCTTGCCGCCCTTCTTAAGATAAGGGAGACATCTTGCAGCCTCAAGAAGCTCAAAGGAGATAACGGCATCAGCCTCACCTTTTTCAATAACAGGTGAATAAACCTTGTCGCCGTACTTTACGTATGTAACAACAGAGCCGCCGCGCTGAGACATTCCGTGTACCTCGCTGACCTTTACGTCATAGCCCTGTGCCAGAAGCACATTTCCCAGAAGTCTTGAAGCGAGAAGCGAACCCTGTCCGCCGACTCCGACTATCATGATTGATTTTGTTTCCATTATATATTACTCCTTAATGATAATAGTTTTTAATAATGTCCCGGCGAGACAGGCAGGCTTCTGAAAAGAGTCCGTCCTGTTCCTGCTGCCGGCATTTCCGATCACTGTTATAAGATCGGATATTTTCCATATATTCCACGCATTATCAGGAAATGATCTCCAGATCACCGTCAACGAAGCCGATAGCAACAGCCTCAGCACTGCTGAGAATATCTGCGTACTTACCGTTTTTCAGGTATTCCTCAACCATTTCCTTAATGAGCTCCTGTGCATGAGCCCAGCCGGTGTCGTCCTCGTCTGAAGTCTCCACTGTAAAGATATTTTCCTCGCAGCTCCAGACCTCATCACAAGCCCATTCGCCCTCCTTGTCCTCGGGATCGTACTCCCCTGCGGCAATAAGCTGAGCGCCGTAGATATGGTCTTCATCGGACTCCTCATAGAGATTGAAGCAGAATGCCTTTGTCTCCTCGGGCATATCATTGTTTTCGAGAATATCGTCCAGCCAGTGGGAGAATTCCTCATAAATGTTCATCTGTAACATGATCTTACTCCGTAAAACTTACAATTCGTAATTATCGAATATATACGGGCGAACGGTATTCGTCCATACAAGATATTTTTGCTTATTCGGTCGGATAGCGGGCTGCCGAATGTGCCAGCCCATACAGGGCTAAGGGCTCTTGGGCGGTCGAGTTCACTAGTCCTCCCCATTTCTAAGCTCTAAGTTCTTAGCTCTAAGCTCTGATTACTGAATAGCACCGACTTTACACTGCTCCTGGCAGATGCCGCAGCCTACGCACTGGGTATGGTCGATAACTGCCTTGCCGTCACGCATCGAGATAGCAGGACATCCAAGCTTCATACACATCTTGCAGCCTACGCACTTGTCAGCATTTACCTTGAGAGGCGGATTGTGCTTTACGTACTTGAGAAGTGCACATGGACGGCGGGAAATAATTACTGAAGCCTCGTCCGCAGCAAGCTCCTCCTTGATAGCAGCCTCTGTCTCGGCAAGCTTGTAAGGATCAGTTACGCGAACGCGCTTGATACCGATAGCCTTGCAGAGCTCTTCAAGGTTAACTGCCGCAGCAGGATCGCCCTTGAGGTTCTTACCTGTTGTGGGGTTCTGCTGATGACCTGTCATACCTGTGATAGAGTTGTCAAGAATGATAACTGTAGAATTTGAATTGTTGTAAGCGATATTTACAAGACCTGTCATGCCGCTGTGCATGAAGGTAGAATCACCGATAACTGCAACGCTCTTGTGCTCTGACTCTGCTCCTCTTGCCTTGTTGAAGCCGTGGAGTCCCGAGATAGATGCTCCCATGCAGATAGTTGTATCGATTGCGTTGAGAGGTGCAGCAGCTCCGAGAGTGTAGCATCCGATATCACCCGATACTGTTACGCCAAGCTTCTTTAAGCAGTAGAACAGACCTCTGTGAGGACATCCTGCGCACATTACAGGAGGACGTACAGGGATATCATCTTCAAGAGCCACGAATTCCTTCTTCTCGCCAAGAAGCTTCTCTGCGATAACAGACTGTGGAAGCTCGCCTATGTAGCCGAATATCTCCTTGCCCTTTACGTTGTTTACGCCGATGTTGCGGCAGTGCTCCTCGATAATGCCATCAAGCTCCTCGATAACGTATATCTGCTCGTACTTCTTTGCGAAGTCCTGAATAAGCTTTACAGGGAGAGGATTTACCATACCGAGCTTGAGGACTGAAGCCTTGTCGCCGAGAGCTTCCTTGACATACTGATATGCAGCGCCGTTGGTGATAACACCGAATTCAGCCTTGTCAGAGATCTCGACTCTGTTGAGGGGAGAAGTCTCGGCGTACTCGATGAGCTTCTTTGTACGCTCTTCAACGAAAACGTGTCTGCCCTTTGCGTAAGCAGGCATCATAACGAATTTATTAGGTGTCTTTTCGTAGTCCTTGAGAGGAAGCTCATTGCGGTCTTCCATTTCAACTATGCTCTGTGAGTGAGAAACTCTTGTGGACATTCTTACTATGAATGGTGCGTCAAACTGCTCGGAAAGCTCGAAAGCAAGCTTGACGAACTCCTTACATTCTGTGGAATCAGAGGGTTCGAGCATTGGTACCTTTGAAGCGATAGCGTGGTGACGGCTGTCCTGCTCATTCTGAGAGGAGTGCATGCCCTGGTCGTCAGCAACTGCGATGACCATACCTGCGTTAACGCCTGTGTAGCCTGCTGTATAGAGAGGGTCTGCAGCAACGTTGAGACCAACGTGCTTCATTCCGCAGAAGCTTCTTGCGCCTGCAATAGAAGCTCCGAGAGCTGTCTCCATAGCTACCTTCTCGTTGGGAGCCCACTCTGCGTATACCTCGTCATACTTTGCGACTTCCTCTGTTATCTCAGTTGAGGGAGTACCGGGATAGCTTGATACTACGCGGCAGCCCGCTTCATATAAGCCTCTTGCGAAGGCTTCGTTTCCAAGCATTAATTTCTTCATTATATCTATGTCCTTTCTTAAATAAAGATTATCATGTTTTATTGTGCGCTGCAAGGAGCCACTCTGCAACTCCGTCCTCATCGTTAGTGCCGATGATATAGTCGGCGGCAGCCTTTACCTCGTCCCTTGCATTGCCTACAGCGACCTTTATATCCGCCTCACTGAACATAGGCAGGTCGTTGAGATTATCGCCGAATGCGACCACCTCATCAAAGCCGTATCTCTCACGGAGATACCGCAGTCCGTTGGACTTTGAAGCCTTTGCGGAAAACACCTCAAGGAACCATTTCCCTGTGTAGGTATCCTCATAGAAGGCATAGTCCACACCATCGATACTGTCAATGGCATTCTTTACGGGCAGGAGCTTTTCATGCTCGTCCAGAGCCGTATAGTAAATAGTCCTTCCATCAGCGGCGTCAAGGAGATCAGCACACTGAACATAGGGCTTGTTATAGCGGTTCCTGCGGACCTCTGCAAAGCTCTTCATGACTCTTGTAGTCACCTTCGTATAGTAACAGGTAAGCACCTCATCGTTGAAGCGGTAGAGGAAAACCTCCGCCTTCTCACGTTCAAAGGCCTCAATGACCTTTTCCGAAGCACTCACGGGTATATACTGATTAGCGAGATATCCATCTGCTCTCAGGTCGTAGATACTCACACCGTTCATAAGTATACACGGCACGTTTATATCCAGAGCCGAGGTTATAGGCTTTGCGGAATACACTGACCTTGCAGTTGCAAATGTGAAGCATATGCCTTCAGCTGTCAGAGAATTGAGAATAGCGGCAGTTTTTGCAGATATACTGCCCTCCGTGCTGAGAAGTGTACCGTCAAGGTCTGTGATATAGAGCCTTTTCAATTACAGGGTCACCTCCGAAAACCTTTGAGTGGATATTCATAATAGTATTATAACATATTTAGCGAGAAAAGTGAAGATAATTTTTTTGCCAAAGTTAGATTTGTACATTCCGACGGTTTTTCCCCCTGCGGAATGTTAATCCTGCCTAAAGTGAAATGCCTCTGCAAGCTTATCAAGTCTGGACCTTTCTGCGTTTTCCGTTTACCGCTGCCCTACGACAGGCAAAAAAAACAGCCATGAAGATTATGGCTTCTTCATGGCTCAGATGTGAGTGTGTTATATATTATGGCAGGCTTTGCCTTACTTTATTTCAAGTCTCTTTGCGGCAGGAGCTTCGGGAGCTTTCTTCGGCAGTTCAATGGTCAGGATACCGTTCTTGTACTCCGCATTGATCCCCTCTGTATCGATATCGCTGATGTCGAAGCTTCTCTTATACGAGCCGAATGTGCGCTCGCGGCGGATATAGTTGCCCTTGTCGTCCTTTTCGTCGTTGTTTGTGCTGTGCTCGGCAGCAATGGTGAGCTGTGTTCCGCTGAGGTCAAGCTTGATGTCCTCCTTCTCAAAGCCCGGGAGCTCTGATTCGAGAACGTACTTGTCGCCGTCATCGCGGATATCGGTCTTGCAGCTGCTTACCGGCATGCTGCTGCCAAAGAAATTATTGTCAAAGTCATTGAATGCGTCCCACAGACCGAAGCCTGTGCCGCCGAAAGGTGTAAGTCCATACATAATTCATACCTCCAATTGATATTTCATATTTATCCTATGCAGTTTTCCTCATAATATGCACTTTCCATCGGTATCGCTTCCTTTCGTTTCATTGTCTATATTATACAGCCCTTTTTTGAAAGGAATATCAAAGATATGTGACAGTATAATGAAAATTAGCACTCTCTGTGCGAGAGTGCTAATTTTAGTTTTTCCTCTTTTTTCCTCTGCCGCAGCCTGCATAGCAGCCTATTAGCAGAACTATGGCTGAAACAGCCGCCAATGCTTCTTCCATAATAACCCCCTTAATATATTTGAAGATAACGTGCGAATAAAAGTCTCTGTTATATAAGTGTGTCTTAAACGGCATTTTGTTGCAGTTTTCAAACAACTTTGTAGGAATAGACAAATCCGCCGCCCCTTATTCGTGGATAATGTCCATAGAAAATGTCAGATAAACGCCTGCTTCTTGAGTATGGCTGAAATAACTCTGCCGATTATGGCGAAGTAGTTTATGTCCGCCACTGACCATTTATTGAATCTATCGATATAACAGAAGGAGATCATTCCCTTTATCATACCGTCCTCTGTGATGAGATACTGAACTGCTCCGCCGATATTCTGTGCCACAAGCTGCGCAAAGGCATTGTCGTCACGTCCTTCAAGCTCGTTGACGTTGTCGATAACAAATAAGCCGTCGCCTGTAAATCGGTCTGTATAGCTGTTTTCAAGGAGATATGCCGCACTCTTTGAGGCTGCATTTCCACAGCTCAGCATAAGTCCCATATCACTGCCCGAAAATACGCATATATCATCAAGTCCGAACTGTACTCTCACCTGCTCCAGAAGCACGGAAATATCGGGGATCCTTCCGAGAACGAGACTTTCGGCAAGTCCGCTTACAAATCCCAGCTTTTCCGAGGACTCGCTCTTGCTGCTCAGGAAAGCTATCCTGTTGCCAATGTCCTTCTGAACCGGTCCGTGCTTTACCACGTCATAGATAACATAGCGGTTCTGTCCCTTTTCCTGAGCAATATACAGCGCTTTATCCGCCTGCATGAACAGCTCGTCGTAGTCCCTGCTGTCAATAGGATAGGTAGAAACACCCATGGAACAGGTAAGTCTGAACTTCTCGAATCTGTCTGCAAAGGAGAACTCGATATTGGTCCTGATAGCACGGAGCACACTTCGCAGGTCCTCCTCGTCCCGTATCTCCTCAAGAACGATGAGAAAACCTCCGCCGCTTATTCTGCCTGCAATTCCCCGTGAACCTATCTCTGTCTTGATTATTCTTGCGACGGTATATATCACCTCGTCGCCGAAAAGGTGTCCGTAGCCGTTGTTTATGTCGGTAAAATCGTCAATATCAAGTATAACAAAGCTCACGCTGTGTCTTGGCTCATCATCGAGTATCTCCTGAGCAAAGGCAGTAATAGCACGTTTATTGAGTAGTCCCGAAAGCGAGTCCCTGTTGGCTTCAAGAGCAAGGTTCACTTCCTTGCCGCCGCTCCGCGAGCTTACAACAGAAACTATTCCCGTCACCTTGCGGCTGTCAGGGTCATCATACCTTGTGATGCCGCGGAAAAGGCAGAACTCCTTGGTCTTGCCCTCGGTGAGCACAGAGGTCTCAAGCTCATGGTCAAATCGGTAGACTCCGCTTTGAATATCCCTGCACAATGCATTGAAGGTCTCGATATATCTGGTAAGGACATATCCCTGATCTATGGCATTTTTCCGCCACTGTTCCAGTTCCTCGTCAAAAAGGACTATCTCACGGAAGCAGTCGAACATATAAATACGTATCTTCCTTGTCTCGAAGCTGTATTCAAAGGCAAGGTCGGATACGAGGCTGAGCAGATAGCGGTACTCCGAAAGCTGGCGCTGACGGCTGTAGGCAAGGGATTCAAGTGAGAAAACATCACTGAAGCTCATGCTGTACAGGGGCTCTCTGCCCTCGGTCAGTACAAGCCTCACAGAGGCCAGTATCCAACGAAGTTCGCCGCTGACTCCCTTCATGCGGATAACTGTCCTGCGGAAATTTCCCACCGAGGCATTTTCCATACATTCAAGTATCCTCGGATAGTCCTCATCGCAGATGGTTCGCCTTATGGAGTATGTAACATCGTTGCCGAAAAAAGCAAAAAAGGCTTCATTGCCGCTCTGAGTGTGGAAGCTTCTGTCCACAACTGCTCTGCCAACACTGTAAAGCCTTTCATTTAAAAAATCGCCCTTCATATCGCCGCCCCCTTTCGACAGCCCCAAATGGCTGTTTGTCAAAGGATAATATCCTCAAATTTTCCGCGTATTGCCTTTACAAGCTCCTGCGGAGAAAGATGTATCTGTACGCCGATGCGTCCGCCGCTTATGTAGAACTGCGGAAGCTCTGCCGCGCTCTCATGCACAACGGTCATAAACTGCTTTTTCATTCCGATAGGCGTACAGCCGCCGCGTACATAGCCTGTTACAGCTGTAATGTCCTTGACGTGAAGAAGCTCTACCGACTTTTCGCCCACGCTCTTTGCAGCTTTTTTCATATCAAGCTCCAGTGCAACGGGGATAAGAAAGCAGTAAAAGCTGCCGCTCTTACCCTGCGCAACTAAGGTCTTGAAAGTCTCGTCAAGGGGCTGTCCAAGCTTTTCGGCGGTGTGTATGCCGTCGATGAACTCGTCGCACTCGTAGGTCTGCACGGTGTATTCGATCTTGCTTTTATCAAGAAAACGCATTGCGTTGGTTTTTAATTCTTTACCCATTGTAAATTATCTCCTACTGCTGTTTTACAGAATTTTCTTTCACTATCCTGTGAGCTGTTTCTCTGTCCTCAAAAGAGGCTACAAACGGGAATTTATCCTTTTTCTTGTATACGTAGAGCTTGTCCGACAAAGAATCAGCGGTATCGGAGCTGTCCCATGAAAAACGGCAGTCCGCAAACTTAAATCTGCCCAGAAAATAAATAAGTCCGCTTGGGGTCAGATATACATTCTTCTCTGTGAACAGGGCAATGATATGTATGACCGTACTCAAGCCGAGGGACAATGCTATCGTCCAGATAAGCAAACCGGAAACAGTATCCATTTTATATCTGAAAATGATCCAACCGATAGCACCTGTAAAAAACAACTCTGCGGCAATGGCTGCTATATAATTTACCATCTTATAAATTGCATTTACACCTTTTATAACAGACTCACCGCTTTTTCTTGCTCTGCTCAGCAGAAGCCTGCCGTTTATGACCTGAACAGCAAGCATAACTGTGTGTCCAAAAATCAGAAGCACTAAAAAGAAAGCCAAAGCAGTCATGGGTCCATTTTTCATATCTATTACACCACCTTTATATTAATACTTTTATTAAAACACAGGCCTCATTCGTGCAGAAAATATCCGCATATGATCGTAAAAATATATTACAGCAGCACACCTACATAATTAAGACAAAACCAAACAAATAAAAGCAGTAAAACCAGCCATATAACGAAAAAGCTCAGTCTTAAACGCCTCAATTCAGGCTTTGTTCCTTTTTTCTCTGCATTTCTGATTTTTGCCTTTGCGCAAAGGTAATATATGCCTAAATATATTATAGAAAAGCCGATAAATAACGCAGCATATTTAATATATTCAATATAAATATTATTATTCATTAAGATCACCATAAGCTGAATATTCGGGTAGATAATATCCGCCCCTACAGTACGTTTGGGGTATCAGGAACGCCAGTTCCTACATAGCTGACGGCTTTGGGACGTCGAGGACGGCGTCCCCTACCTTTTACTGTAAACGCAGCCGCAGTAGTTCTGCCTGTACAAATCATACTGCTTCGACAGCTCAATAGAGTGCTTATAGCCTTCGTGCTTCTTGAAATCAGAGAAAAGATAGGGTACACCTATCTCCTGCTGCAAACGTCCGCCGCACTCGTTTATGAAAGTGCAGTCCTTATGGGGACTTATCGTGAGAGTGGTCGTGAAAAATTCGCATGAAAGCTCCTTTGCCTTTGCCCCTGCCTTTCGCAGGCGGTACTCTATGCACTTTTGGCAGCGCTCTCCGCGCTCGGGAAGGTCTTCGAGTCCCTTTGCCAACTCATAAAAAGGCGCAGGGTCGTAAGGCTCCTCGATAATGGGTATATCCAGTCCCATTTCGCTCACAAGCCGTTTAAGCTCCTCATATCTGAATGTGAATTCTTCCTCGGGAGCTATATTCGGATTGCAGAAATACAGCGTGATGCGGAAGTATTTCTCCAGCACCGTAAGGGTGTGGCTGCTGCACGGCGCACAGCAGGCATGGAGAAGGAGCGACGGTCTTTCGCCGTTTTTTTCAAGTTCGGCTATCTTCTTATCAAGAAGCAAGCCGTAATTTATCTTCTGCTGCTGAGGCATTACTTGTCCTCAAGGTTCTTAAGCGCTTTAAGCTCTTCCTTGTTTACTCTTATCTCGGCGTCTTTAAGGAGCTTTACCTCGCTTCTGTCAAGTGTCACAGGCACCTCTGACTTGTCGGTCTTGACGCGGAGCTTGCCTGTAATAAGGTTTACGTCCTCAACACGTCCCTTGTCGCCGTCGGGAGTAATAACAGTTGCGCCCATCTTAGGAGTTATCTTCAGCAGAGCCTCATATGCATTCTGCTCGTTTTTGAGACAGCACATAAGTCTGCCGCAGGTTCCCGAAATCTTCGTAGGATTAAGGGAAAGTCCCTGCTCCTTAGCCATTTTTATTGAAACAGGCTGAAAATCGCCCATATAGCTCTTACAGCAGAACTCTCTTCCGCAGATGCCAAGTCCGCCGAGTATCTTTGCCTCGTCGCGGACACCTATCTGACGCAGTTCTATTCTTGTTCTGAACACAGCAGCAAGGTCCTTTACCAGCTCGCGGAAGTCTACACGATTCTCGGCTGTAAAGTAAAAGAGCAGCTTGTTGTTGTCAAAGGTGCACTCAACGTCCACCAGCTTCATATTCAGCTTACGGAATGCTATCTTTTCCTCGCATATCCTGAAAGCGTCCTTTTCACGCTGTTTGTTCTTCTCCACAGTCTTGAGGTCATTCTCGTCAGCCAGTCTGATTATAGGCTTGAGAGGTGAATTTATCTCCTCATCGTCTATCTGACGGTTGGCAATGACTACCTCTCCGCACTCAACGCCGCGCACTGTCTCAACGATGGCACGGTCGCCCACCTTTGCGTTTATATCTCCCGGTGAAAAGTAGTATATTTTTCCTACGCTCTTGAAGCGTACTCCGACTATTTCCTTCATAGAAACTCCTATCTAAAGCCGTTTATCCGACTATTTCCATTATCTCAGCCCCCAGCGCCGTAAGCGCCAGCGGTATGCCGACATTGCTCTCGACCGCGCCCCATGCCTTTTCAATAAGCGAGTGTATCCTTGCGGACTGATAAGCCGTTACGGAACGTGAAAGAGCTGCTGCTCCCTCACGGGAACAGCCTATTGTCTCTGCACTGCTGTCCTTTGCAAGAACTGCGGCATCACGGAAAAGCTTGTCAAGCATTGAAAGCACCTCTCTGACATCATCTCTCTCTCGTCCTAAAGAGAAAAGTCCTACACTGAGAGCGTACTCATCTTTCCTTATTATACTATCGGCAAGGGATTTTGTCAAATCCACACGTGCTCTCAGTTCCTCATCGGTGATATAGCTCTCGCACATACCGATATTCCCGTGAAAGCAGCTTATTGCTTTTTGTATGTCATTTGCAGCAAATCCGCTTTCTCCAAGGGACTCCGCCGCCTCTTCCTCGGTGCACAGCGAGGTGCTGAAGCACACGCATCGGGATATAATAGTTGGCAGGAATTCAGACTTTGAGCCGCAGGTAAATATAAAATAAGCATATTCGGGTGGCTCTTCAATGAGCTTAAGCAGCGCATTCTGAGTCGGTGCCTGAACATGGCTGCAGTCCGCAAAGATATACACCTTGCAGCCGCTGCTGTTATTAGGTTTCACATAGGCATCAGCTATGACCTCACGGGCAGTTTCGATTTTATAGTTTCCAAGCTTTCCCGACTTTTCGGGATATATCACATCAGGGTGTATCCCCTTCTCCACGTTTCTGCATGCGTTGCAGACTCCGCATGGTCTGCCGTTTTCGGGAGCCTCACACATCAGGGACTGAGCGTAGTACTTTGCGATGAGCTTTCTGCCGCTGCCCTTTTCGCCGCATATCATCAGCGCATGTGCAGTCCTGCCGCTTGCTCTCATTCCTGCAAGAGCATCAAGGAGCTGTTTGTTACCGTATATTTTTTTCATTTCTTATCCTTTTCAAAGGGAAGTCGATTCTTTCCGCGCACCATGAACGGAACAGCCTTTTTATGGCAGCAGATGCGGTTAACAATCTCCTCGCCGCCGTATTCGCCGTCTCTTGTCCATGAAAACGGCTTGTCTGAAAGGTTCGTAATAGTCACATCATTTGTGCGGAAGAAAACTATATTCTTGTCCGTCATGTCGTTTTTGAGGAGAGCAACAGCTGTCCTGCCAAGCTCCGCGGCGTTCTTTGGCTTCCTGATGAGAGTCACCTCAAAGATACCGTCATCAAGCAGGAAATTCTTCATATTGATCATACCTGCCACGGAAGCAGTATTGGTCACCATGCCGTAAACAAAGTCGCCCTCGATAGTATTTCCCTCATACTCTATGCGCATGGGCTTCGCTTTTATGCTGCCGAGATGAGCAGCTCCGTCTGCGATATAAGCCGCATGGCCGAAAACGTTCTTTACCTTCTGTGAAGTCTCATAGGTGATATTTGTAAAAGCTCCGAAGGCTGCAACATAGGAAAAATAACCGTCATTGAAGCCGCCGACGTCACAGAGAGCAGGCTTGCCGTGGGTGATGACCTTTGCAGCCTTTATCTGGTCCGAGGGGATGCCAAGACTTTTCGCAAAATCATTGGTAGAGCCTGCAGGCACATAGCCTATTGGTATACGCTTTTCGCAGCCCATCACTCCCTGAAGGCACTGACTGAGGGTACCGTCGCCGCCAGCCACTACCAGCAGGTCATATCCCTTTTCGCAGGCATAGACAGCCTGCTCCACGGCGTCATCGCCGCTCTGGGTGGTATGGACAGTCACCTCATAGCCCTCTTTTACGAACTCGTCTGTTATCTTGCCCAGCTTTTTGTTTATTACAGCCTTTCCTGCCACAAGATTGACGACAAAATACATCTTTTTCATAGCTTTTCTCCTTATGCAATCAGCGGACAGTTATTAGCTGTCCGCTGTGATTTATGCTGTCTTTAAATATTCCTCAAAGGTCTTTTTCGGATTTGAGGTGATGGAATTATATGCGTAGTAGGAAAGGATATACGAAGCGTCAATAGCGTTTATATTTTTGTCCTTGTTAACATCTGCCGCAGTTTTCTGTGCGCTGCTGAATGCCGACGGTTTATTTATGGAATTATTTGCATATTCCTCAAGAACATATGAAGCGTCAACTGCATTGACAGTCTTGTTTTCGTCCACATCACCGAGAGAGATCGTCTTGACAGGCTGAGTAGTCGTTGTAACAGGCTTTGTGGTTGTAGCAGTTACTGTTGTCTTTTTTGTAGTTGTAGTGACCTTGACGGTAGTAGTTGTCGTTGGCTTCTTTGTTGTAGTAGTTGTCGATGTAGTTGTAGTAGTTGTTGTCTTCTTTGTGGTAGTTGTTGTAGTGACAGTTGTAGAAGTAGTTGTCAGAGTCGGATCCTCTCCGGCTACTTTCTTGAAAGTATTCAGCGCAATTGCAGGATACTTGTTCTTGTCGCTGAGACCATTATATGTCTTCCTCAGAAGACCGTTATCGTTGTGGAGCTTGTTTATCTTCTCAAGTACAGCTGTTGCAATGGCAAGGTGTCCCTTCTGATTCGGGTGAACATCACCTGTAGAGAGGCTGCCTGTCTGTATATCAACAAAGTAATTTGCGTTACCGGGATTTGAAGCGGAAAGTATTCCGTTATTCGAGGTAAACAGCGATTTTACGTCTACTACGTCATAGCCTTCCATATTGAGCTTTGTATCATAGTAAGTCATAATGAATTCAAGTCTTGATCTTACAGTATTGATAACCGTTGCCTTGCCCGAGCCCTTTCCGTAATTCGTTTCAACATAGGAAGGATCAAGCTCAACCGGCTGGTAGATATTCTGTATCATTATCCTTGAATCAGGTGATATAGCCTTGAGCTTGGTTACCGCAGTCTTTATGTTTGGCATCATAACATTGTCGATGTAGCCATCGTGGTCATCTGCGGTCGAACACAGATCTGCAGTGATGCCGGCGAGCTGACTGTTGACTTCAACTGCCTGTGACAATCCCTTTGATGCATATTCAGCAAGGCTTCCGTCTCCCTTCAGCTTTACGATATTCATCATATCTGTGATAGTCGGATCGGAAGGAATATTCTCCCTGGTATAGCCGTCATTGAGAAATCCCTTGTTTGCAGCATACTGAATGAGCTTTTTTGAAGCGAACTTCATTATATCGTTTCCGCCCACAGAGATAACGATGACCTCTGCATCTGCTACGTTTTTCTTCTGCTCTGCGCTGAGTCCGTCAATATCCTTGATAAGGTCTGCTGTAGTATGTCCGGAAACGGCATAGTTGCTGACCTTGCAGCCAAGGTAATCGCCGCAGATCTCGCCGTAGTTATGAGCCACCTTTCCGTTTCTTGTATCGCCTGAAGCGATACTGTCACCGAAGAGCACCAGACCGCCTTTCTCAGCCGCCTCTGCTTTTTTCTCCTGTCTGCCGAATGCCGCAGGGGTGATGGCTGTAAGTCCTATAGCTGCGGAAAGCAGCATTGAAGCCAGTTTTTTCATAATATATATCCTCCTTAAGTATGCTGTATCCTTTGACCGAAGTGCCAATGCACCGCGGTCTGTCATATGTAGTATATTATAGATGATTTATGATGTCAAGCGGAAAGATCTGCCGCAGCAGATGCTGTCTGTCAGGTTACTTAGCCCCCTCCATAACAGCCTTCAGTATAGCTCCGTCCCACTTCATCTCAGCTCTGTTGAACACACCGAAGCTGGACTCGCCGCTGAACTTGCCGTTATCCCAGATGAAGCACTTTATACCCTGCTTCTTGGCAGCGCTTATGTAGTATGAATAGTATCTGCTTCTTGTAGCCTCGTCAGCGCCGTGAACGCAGCCGAACTCACATATGAGAACAGGTATGCCCTTATCTACGAACTTCTGTCTCAGCTCTGTGAACTTGCCATCAAGCTCGCTCTCGCCGCTTGGAGTAAATGTGGTTTCAGTTCCCTCAGAGAACTTCCACGGAGCATAATAGTGAACAGACAGCACGATGTTCTTGCCGCTGGGGACCGCCATATCGTTCAGAGCAACACTGTCGGCAGAAGCCGCATATGTGGTAACGATAAGGGTTCTGTCGGCATTCTTGCCGCCGCTTGCACGTACTGTATCCACAAAGCTCTTTGCGTACTTGCTTACGGTGTTTCTCTCTTCCTTGGTTCCGCCCATCCATTCCATAGATGAACCCACTGTTCTCGGCTCGTTCATGCCCTCAAAGATAAGTCTGTCGTCATAATCTGCAAAACGCTCGCAGACCTGCTCCCAGATATTCTCAAGTCGCATGCTGTCGCCGTTGAAGGAGCCGGGCTGAGGATCGAACCAGATATAGTCATCGTGGTGCATATTAATGATAACGAACAAGCCTTCGTCATAAGCGTAATCAACGACCTCCTGAACTCTGTCGAGCCATTCCTTCTGAATACTTGTCTCGTTCATATGCTCAGACCATGTTATCGGTATTCTGACGGCATTGAAGCCTGCTGCCTTTACCGACTTAAGCATATCCCTTGTAGTTCTGGGATTTCCCCAGCCTGTTTCGGTATCGAGTCCTGATCTTCCTGTATTGTAGCTTTCAAGAGTGTTGCCTAAATTCCAGCCCACCCTGATCTTTGAAACTATTTCCGAAG
Source organism: Ruminococcus flavefaciens (assembly GCA_004554385.1). Lineage (GTDB taxonomy): Bacteria > Bacillota > Clostridia > Oscillospirales > Ruminococcaceae > Ruminococcus > Ruminococcus flavefaciens_T. Next base: position 50,909 of record SFMO01000143.1, on the reverse strand, counting down.
CGCTTCTGAAGGCAGCCGTACCCTCGGATGACTCCGTAGCAGCCTCCATAGTTGGCACTTCCACCTTTGTGGGCGCAGGATAGTAGCCTCCGCCTACGCTGTATTTAACCTCCACACTGTTGACAGTGAGGGTTGGCTGATCGCTCCACCAGTATCCAAGCTGCAGCTCGTTATCCGATGCCATACAGCCCTTTGCCTTGTCAGGCACGAACCATGTGAGCGTGAGCTCTGAGCTGTCGGTAAACAGTGACACATCTCCCGACTGAAAATCTCCTGCTGTAGAGCTTATGCCGTAAGCGCCCGTGAATTTTCCGAAGCTTCCCGTTGTGCTCACGTTGAAGTTCACTACCTCGGGCACCATGCCCTCAGGGATAAAGTCAAGAGGGATATGCACTCTGTTGTCGGCATCAGAAAAGCTCACCGACTTGCCGACCTCGGCAGACACAGTACCGTCAACAGGCACATCTCTTGTCCTGTCGAACCTGCACACCACGTTGTCTATCCTCAGGCTTTCAGTATTTCCCCACCAGTAGCCGAAAAGGACTTCGCCGCCCTCATGGATATGATCCTTCAGCTCTTCGGGTACCTTCCATGTGATCTCGCCATAGCTGCCCTCAGTGGGCGCTGAGAAATCTCCTGACTGATACCATCCCTTAGTAGTTGCCGCAGGGCACTTATCGTCAACGGATATGCCGCATCCGCCCTTGAACTCTCCGATATCCCCACCGTCGCCCGAATAAATGGTAAAAGTGAACGAATCGACTCTGTCGCCCTCCTCGATAAGGTCAGCAAGCGGGAACTTGATCGTATTACTGCCCTCGGCACGTCCGATCACTCTGTCTGCGGTGATCTGTGAGCCAAGAGTTGCCGAAACGGTCTCAACTGGGCTTTTATGCTCGGTCGCCATCTCTGTAGTTTCCTCCTCGGTAATAGTGGTCGTCTCCTGCACGTCTGTATTTTTTTCTTTCTCAGACACTTCAGAAGAACCACCTTTCTTCGCGCATGACACACCCGTAAGCAGCATTGCAGCGGCTGTCAGCAGCGCCATTGCAGATCTCTTCATTGCCAGATGTCCTTTCATCATTGTTTATCGGATTCCCAAAAAGAAACCTGTCCTTCCCCCCTTTTCCACTGCGGAAAGACAATATATAAACACTTATTATAATTATATCACGTAAATCCGCCATTTGCAATACATGATTTTTACTAATATGCGTCCTCTGGTCAGCATTTTTTTATTATTCTGCCGATAAAAAGCACATTTTACCGTACAAGAAGATGACAAAACGGTGAAATTAACGTGGCAGATGTGTGACCTTTTGTCAAACAATTGATTACAATTCCGACTTTGTCTTGACAAATTATTTTCGCTTGTGTATAATTAGAGTAAGCTTAGCAGAGTACATTCTCTGCGTAAAAAAATAAAAACCTTCATATGAAAGGACGCAAAACTATGACTGATTTCAGAAAAAAAGCCATCGCTCTCGCTGCTGTTGCATGCGTAGCGATTACATCTGCCGCTTCATGCTCAAAGAAGGAAGCAGGAAGTTCCACAGGCAGCAATAAAACTTCTTCAGGCAATTCAGCAAACAGCTCTTCACAGCAGGATAGCGCTGACATCAGCACCCTTGAAAACATCGAAAATGCCAGCGGTGCTGTAGTCGTAACACCTTTCCAGACAGGTTCTCCTGCCGATCTTGCTGCACAGGGCATCACACCTCCTGATGGCAATGTAGACCTCGATTCAGCTGATCCTCAGACAAAGTCAACAACTCAGGCTGCTACAGAGGTAGTTGAGGTCACAGAAGCTAACGGCGAAAAGGCTACAGACGCAAACGGCGCAGTAGTTACTCAGATCGTCACAAAGGATACAAGCAGCTCTGAAAATTATACAAGCAAGACAGACAGCAGATACTGTATGTGGCTTGACATCTCAAAGGATACCGACTATATCTTCAACAACGACTTCATCGAGGTAGTATTCAAGCTCAAGGACAATATCCCAGAGAAGGATTACGCTGTAAACTTCAACCCTGACTTTGCTACTGTTGCAGGAAAGTCACTTGCTCCCGACAAGGTTATCCAGGGTAAGATCAGAGTCGGCGGCAGCATCGACCCTCAGGACGTTTCTTCTGAAAACGGCTTCGTTGCATACGGTGATAATGTTTCCGCAAAGCCCGGCGATGAGGTAGTATATCACATCAACCTCAAAAACAATCCCGGTCTCGCAGCAATGCTCGTATGGGTATACTACGATTCAAATGCTATGGAAGTCAAGGAGATCTATCCTTCAGGCGAATTCTCAGAATTTGCAAAGAGAACTCAGACAGGTTCAAAGCCAAACTAAAAGCGCAGCGGGCAGCCCCCGCAGTCAGGTTCGCGTCCCGAAAAACGGGACGCGATTTTATTTTTTAAAAAAAGGGTTGACAAATGTAAATTTTGCTGTTATAATATAAACATACCAAACATATAGGTGATATAGAAAAAATATTCAAGAGGTGCTATACCATGTTCATATCAATTCTCAGACGATGTTGACGCTGGTCATTTTTCCACAGGCACGTACTTTTTATCAATAACTATGTAAAGGAGATCAATTTTTATGAAAACTTATAAGAAGATAACAGACCTTATCGGCGGAACTCCGCTTCTGGAGCTTGTAAACCTCGAAAACGCCCACGAGCTTGGCGCAACCGTTCTTGCAAAGCTTGAATACTTCAATCCCGCAGGAAGCGTAAAAGACAGGATCGCAAAGGCTATGATTGATGACGCCGAGGCTAAGGGACTTCTCAAGGAGGGCAGTGTTATAATCGAGCCTACCAGCGGAAACACAGGTATCGGTCTTGCTTCTGTGGCAGCTTCAAGAGGCTACAGACTTATCATCACTATGCCTGAGACCATGAGCATCGAGCGCCGCAACCTTATGAAGGCTTATGGTGCAGAGCTTGTGCTCACAGACGGCTCAAAGGGCATGAAGGGCGCTATCGCAAAAGCTGACGAGCTTGCTCAGGAGATACCAAACAGCTTTATCCCTTCGCAGTTCACAAACCCTGCAAACCCTGCTATCCACGAAAAGACCACAGGCGTTGAGATATGGGACGATACCGACGGAAAGGTGGATATATTCGTTGCAGGTGTAGGTACAGGCGGTACTGTCAGCGGTACAGGCGCATACCTCAAATCAAAGAATCCCGATGTAAAGGTAGTTGCCGTTGAGCCAAAGAGCTCCCCTGTTCTCTCCGAGGGCACAGCAGGTCCTCACAAGATACAGGGTATAGGAGCAGGCTTCGTTCCCGAAACTCTCAATACAAATATCTATGATGAGATAATCCCCGTTTCCAACGAGGATGCATTTGAAACAGGCAGAGCTATCGCAAGAACAGAGGGCGTACTTGTGGGCATTTCCTCAGGTGCGGCAGTCTGGGCTGCTATCCAGCTTGCTAAGCGTCCCGAGAACAAGGGCAAGACTATTGTGGCACTTCTCCCTGATACAGGTGAGCGCTACCTCTCTACTCCTATGTTTGAATAATACCTTATTTTACCATATACATCTCTGAGGCCGCTGCTAATCGCAGCGGCTTTTCACTAAAAAAGCCCGGGGCTTCTGCCTCGGGCTCAAAATCTTTATTTAAGTATCTCAGCTGACGGAGCTGCAAGATCAGCAGCTGTTATATCATACTTGATAACAGTGCCCTTTGCATTCGGGTCATCTCCTGTAGGATAGAAGCCGAGAGTGAACTCACTAACATCGCCTTCTATGGCAAATCCGCCTATAATACCGCTGAACTGTCCGTTTGAGGGAATATCAAAGGGATCCTCATAGAACTTGGTATCCTTGAAGTTCTGCTTCGCATAGAGCTGTGTACGGACATCGGAAGTGATGATGCCTGAGCTGCCCGGAACCTCTATATAAAGGTTATTAAGGGTGCTGAGAGTATAAGCGTTGGCAGTGCTGTTTCTCAGGGTTATGTCCATGTAAATGAACTGCTCGCCTGTATCATTCTTTGCACTGATAACGGAATTAAGAGTAAACGAGGTATCGTTTTCGGTTACCTCCTTGCCTATCTCTCCCTTTATCACATTAGAGCCTATCTCATCATGGTCCATCTGTGTACTCTCCGACGAAGTACGGGGCGGTCTTGATAAGGAGCTTTCGTTTTTATCTGAACAGCCTGCAAAAGCACCTGCTGTGATCGTTGCTGCAAGAAGTACTGCAAAGAAACCTGTTTTTTTCATTGTTATATCCTCCGAATTGTTCAAAAGCCGCAGAAGGGCTTGAAATGCATCTCCCGTCTCAGCGTCAGAACGGGAGTTTTCTCTGATTTTTCTGCATATTATAGTATAGCACAACTATCATAACAATGTCAAGCCTGACAGCTGAAATACGCGGATATACAGAATATATAAGGCATTTTTGAGATTTCCACTTGAAAACATACTAAACCTATGGTATAATAATATATATTCGAACTACGCGAAAGGACGTGTATAAATGAAAATATCCACGAAAGGCAGATACGCTCTCAGAATGCTTTACGACCTCGCACTGCATCACGATGAAGGCTATGTATCCCTTAAAGATATTGCGGATAGACAGGGAATATCGAAAAAATACCTCGAGCAGATAGTTCCCCTGCTCAACAAAACAGGTCTTTTAAGAACGAACCGCGGCAACAAGGGCGGATATATGCTCTCAGGCACAGCGGACGAAATAACTGTCGGCGACGTTCTCAGAGCTACAGAGGGCAGTCTTGCTCCCGTGGCATGCCTTGAATTCGAACCCAATGAATGTCCGAGAGCAGGCGACTGCTCTACCCTGTTCATATGGGAAGGTCTCTTCAAGACTATAACCGATTACCTTGACGGCATAACCCTCAGCGATATTATCGCCCGCAGAAAAGACGACAGCGGCGGAGACTATTGCATCTGAATCTCAATAAGCAGTAAGCAGTTACGGCACCTCATCCGTTATGCTTACTGCTTATTTTTTTGCCGCCTATGAGGGCAAGTACAAGGATAATATAGACAGCTCCCCCCACAGCCGCCGATACTCCCAGTATCACCGCATAAGGCGCCGACCTGCGCCGCAATGCCTCCGCCGCAAGAAAAGCCGCTCCGCCGCACATAGCTCCGGCGTAGATGACCTTGCCAAATGGCACAAATTCAAGCCTTACTCCCGAAGCCCTTATGTAAACGCGAAGTGATGCCGCAAGTATCAGCCCATAGCATAATGTTGTGGAAAGTGCCGCGCCGTCAACGCCCATAACAGGTATGAGCAGAAGATTTCCCGCAAGCTTTACCCCCGTCCCTGCAAGCATTATCTTTAATGGCGCAGAAGCCTTCCCAACCGCCTGAAGCATACTGAACAGCGGAAAGGATACACACAGGCAGACCATGCCTGCCATGAGATACCGCAGAGCATTTACGCATACTGCCGTCTCGTCCGACTGTCTGGGATAAAGAAATCCAAGCACCTCGGGGGAAAGTACTCCGAGCCCTGCCGCCGCAGGCACAGCTATGACCGCAGCCGAAAGCAATGCCTGCAATGTTCCCTGCTCAAGAGCCTGTATGTCACCGCTCCCCCGCGCAGAAGCAATACAGGTGAGTGCGCCCTTGCCAAGCATATTCGTAACCGAAGGCACCAGATTGAAGACTGTCAGCGCTATCCCTGCAAAGGAACCGTATATGAAATGCGGAAGCTCATCTGCGGCTATCCCCTCGGGAACTGCCGACGGATAGCCAAAATGTGAAATGCAGCCTATGACAGTCCACATATCTGTCAGCGCCGTAAGGTTAGTCACAACGGAGCTTATTCCCACAGGCAGAGCCGTCGCCGTCAGCTCGCGAATGATAGCTCTCCCACTCATAACATGCTCCTCGCCGCCTCGTACCCTGTTCCTGAAAAGAGCCATTACACCGAAAAACAATGCCGCTCCTGCCGTTGAAAGGGTAACGCCGAGTATTCCTGCAGCAGCTGCTGCCGCACGTATATCAGTCACAAAGGGAAATAGCCTCAGTACCGTCCGAGGGTGTGACGCGACAAAGCCGCACAGCAGAAGCCCTGCCCCTGCCTTTACCATGCCTTCCACAAGCTGTGAGAATGCCGTGGGGTACATATTGCTCATGCCTTCATAGCAGCCCCTCTCAACAGCTGTTATACAGCCGAAAAATACGGCAGGCGCTATCATCGCCACAGCTGCCGAGGCTTCGGGCATTCCGATAATGTAAGTGCTGAAGGGCTTGGCAAGCAGAAATATCAGAAGACTTCCGCAAAGTCCCACTGCCGAGAACAGTCCGAGGGCGGTTTTCCTCACCTTTGCCGCATTTCTGTACATTCCAAGCGCTGTACTCTCCGCTGTCATCTTTGCCGCCGCAGAGCTTAGCCCCGTTACCGCAAGTGCATACACAGGCATGAAAAGACTGTACGCACAGCTGAAATAGCTCATGCCCACTCCGCCGAGAATATTTGTAAGGGGGATCTTGAATACCGCCCCCAGAAGCTTTGCCGCAGCCGCCGATAACATCAGTATTATCGAGCCCTTTATGAAGTTTTGCTTTTTCAGCCAGACCGCCTCCGATTTGACATAATGTATGGAAAAATCACTTTTTCACAAAAATATATGTTGCAGAATTCAGAAATATGTGTTATAATAAGTAAGATAGTCTTACTATAGTTATCACGAAAGGCTGGTTTTTATCATGAATTATAAATTCTCAGACAAGGTAAGCAAGCTCCATGCTTCTGCCATTAGAGAGATACTGAAATTCACTGCTGACCCGGAAGTAATCTCCTTCGCAGCAGGCAATCCCGCTCCAGAAGCCTTCCCTAAAGAGCGTATCGCTGAAATATCAGCAGAGCTCCTCAGAGATGATCCTATCCTCGCTTTGCAGTACAGCGTGACAGAGGGATATACTCCTCTCCGCGACTATTTAAAGGGCTGGATGACAGAAAAAGGCTGCTTCCATAAGGAATTTGATGACCTTATCATAACTTCGGGCGGCCAGCAGGCTAACGAGCTCTCATGCAAGGTGCTCCTCAATGAGGGAGATACTCTCCTCTGCGAGTCGCCATGCTTTATCGGCTCACTGAACGCTTTCCGTTCATACAACGTCAACCTCAAGGGAGTTGACATGGACGAGGACGGCATCAACATCGAAAAGCTTGAAAATGCTCTCAAAACAGAAAAGAACGTCAAGCTTCTCTATGTTATACCGAATTTCCAGAATCCTACAGGAAAGACAATGTCACTTGCAAAGCGCAAGGCTGTTTATGAGCTCGCATGCAAGTATGACTTCATTATCTTAGAGGACGACCCATACGGCGAGCTTCGCTTTGCAGGCGAGAACGTTCCCTGTATAAAGAGCTTCGATACCGAGGGCAGAGTCATCTACTCAAGCACATTCTCAAAGATAATCTCATCAGGCTTCAGAACAGGCTATTGTTCCGCTCCTGCTCCGATCATCCAGAAAATGGTGGTGTGCAAGCAGGTTTCCGACGTTCACTCAAATATGTGGGCACAGGTAGTTTCCCACAGATTCATGTCAACTGTTGACAGAGAGGCTCATTTCAAGAAGCTCCGCGCTATATACAAAGAAAAATGCGACCTTATGTGCGGATACATCGACAATGAGTTCTCTAAGAAGATCAATTACACCAAGCCTCAGGGTGGTCTCTTCGTATGGTGCGACCTCCCCGAGAACTGCGATATGAACGAATTCTGCAAAAAGGCTGTACAGCAGTACAAGATAGCTGTAGTACCCGGAAATTCGTTCAGCATCGATGAGAACGAGGTAAGCCATTCGTTCAGACTCAATTACTCTACACCTACAAACGAGCAGATAAAGAAGGGCATGGAGATACTTGCCCGAATGACAAGAGAAATGCTCGATTGAGAATAAAAAACTTTTGAAAGGATAATCCATTATGCCAAACAGAATGACCGACAGATATAATGTCACACAGAAATACCTTATGACAAGAGGACAGGCTATCAACTTCCCTGCTCAGTACTTCAGCAACTTCGCTAAGATGAAGAGAAACGAAGTCTTCGGAGTTGTTATCGACATCCCTATGTCATCAGATGTTCTTACAACTATGGTTTGCTTCATCAACGGAGCTGCTAATATATACTTCAACAACGGCGGCGAATACACAGGCGCTTCTCAGAAGTACAGAAATCTCGTTCAGGCTGCTCACACTCTCGTTGCAAACGCAGGTCAGCTCCTTCCAAAATGTCAGAAGACAAAGCAGTATGACCTTCCTAAGGGCAGAACAAACAACATCTTCATCCTCACAAAGGGCGGAGTTTACAAGACTGAGATAAAGGCTGGTCTTATCCCTGAGGAGGAGCAGGAGCTCCGTACATTCTATGTGCTCTATCAGCGCGTTCTCAGCGAGATCAGAAGCTGTCAGCTCAAAGATGAGGCTGAGGCAAGAAAGAACGCTCAGAATAAGTAAGGAGTACCGCAATGGACGATAAAAAGCTGATATTCAGCGCAATCCAGCCTACAGGCACATTTACTCTCGGAAACTACATCGGCGCTGTTCGCAACTGGGCTCCGCTGCAGGATAAGTTCAACTGTATCTACTGCGTCGCAGATATGCATGCTATCACAGTAAAGCAGGAGCCTGCAAAGCTGAGACAGAACACTCTGAATTCATACGCCCTGCTCATGGCATGCGGCATCGATCCCGAGAAGTCCATACTCTTCATTCAGAGCCATGCAGAGACTCACCCTATGCTCAACTGGGTGCTCTGCTGCAATACTCAGTTCGGCGAGCTCTCACGTATGACTCAGTTCAAGGACAAGAGCCAGAAGCACCCCGACGACGTGAATGCAGGTCTTTTCACATATCCCTCCCTCATGGCTGCGGATATCCTCGCTTATAATGCAGACCTTGTACCCGTAGGCGTTGACCAGAAACAGCACCTCGAGCTTTCGAGAAATATCGCCCAGCGCTTCAATCAGCGCTATGGCGACTTCTTCACACTGCCCGAGCCGTATATACTCGATGTGGGCGCAAAGATCATGTCCCTCCAGGATCCCACAAAGAAGATGTCAAAATCTGACGAAAATCCCAATGCTTGTATCCTTATCCTCGATGACAAGGATACTATCATCCGCAAATTCAAGAGAGCTGTCACCGACAGCGAGGCTGAGGTATGCTTCCGCGAGGGCAAGGACGGCATCAACAACCTTATGTCTATCTATTCCTGCGTAACAGGCAAGGACTTCAAGGCTATCGAGGCTGAATTCGCAGGCAAGGGCTACGGCGACTTCAAGCTTGCTGTAGGCGAGGCTGTTGCCGATCACCTTGAACCGATCCGCACAGAGTTTGCAAGACTCAGCGCTGACAAGGCTTACCTCAAGCAGTGCTACACAGAGGGCGCTCAGAAGGCTCTCAGATACTCAGGAAGGATCGTTTCAAAGGTATTCCACAAGGTCGGATTTGTGGACAGATAAAGCCGAAACTGTATATTTCTCCGTTTGCTTTTTATAACAGAGAGTAATTATATAGCAAAAATATACAAACAGCGACTAAGCAAAGGATTTTATTCTACGAAATTAACAAACTTGTAAAAAATAGGTTGCAATTTAGAAAAATTTAGGGTATTATATAACATAGCCCGTCTTTAAGGGAGTGTTTTCCTATGGTTGAATACCAGCAGAAAGACCATTATTCTATCAATGATCTGCTCGACATCGTCCGGCTTCTCAGAGGTGAGGGCGGCTGTCCATGGGACAGAGAGCAGACACATAAGTCCATCAAAAGCGATCTCATCGAAGAGACCTGTGAGGTCATCGAGGCTATCGATCTCGAGGATCCTGCACTTCTCCGCGAAGAGCTTGGCGACGTTCTGCTTCAGGTCGTTTTCCATTGCAGGATCGAGGAGGAACAGAACTCATTCAGGTTCGACGACGTCTGCGATGAGGTGTGCAAAAAGCTCATTATACGTCATCCCCACGTTTTCGGAGACGTCACAGCCGATACCACCGATCAGGTGCTTAAAAACTGGGACGCCATCAAAATGGAAACAAAGGGTCAGGAACGTTATACTGACACTCTCACAAGTGTTGCCAAGTCACTGCCTGCTCTTATGCGAGCTCAGAAGGTGGGAAAAAGAGCAATGCGCGCAGGAATGGATTTCCGCTGTGCAGAGGACGCTGTAGCCTGCATAAATGACGAAAAGGCTGAGCTTGACGCTGCCGTGATAAGCGGCAATAAAGCTGATATCGAAGAAGAAATGGGCGATCTGTTGTTTTCATGCGTAAACGCTGCACGTCACTTAGGCGTTGACGCAGAATTGGCACTCAAAGCCGCTACAGAAAAGTTTATAAAGCGCTTTTCTGTTACAGAAGAGCTGGTCTCCAAGGAAAAACTCGATATGAAAAATCTTCCTATTGAAGAGCTCGACATTTATTGGGACAAGGCAAAATCAATTATTAGTAAAATGGAGGAACAGAAAAATGACTAAGACTGAACTTATCAACTCTATCGCAGATAAGGCAAGCTGTACTAAGAAGGACGCTGCTTCAGCTCTTGAAGCTACACTTTCAGCTATCCAGGGCGCTCTTGAGAGCGGCGAGAAGGTTTCCATCACAGGCTTCGGTACTTTTGAGGTTCGCGAGAGAGGCGAAAAGACCTGCATCAACCCTAAGACAAAGGCAAAGATGGTCTGCCCTCCCTGCAAGGCACCTGCATTCAAGGCAGGCAGAGGTCTTAAGGACGCTGTTAACAAGTAATCGCAAAGGGGACAGTTCACTGTCCCCTTTATTAGTATCTGCCCATAAATACGAGCAGAAAGCCTGATATTAAATAAGCATATTTGATTTTGCAGAAAGGGAGATAATATGAGACTGGACAAATACCTCAAGGTCACACGCCTTATCAAGCGCCGCACCGTTGCCAACGAAGCCTGCGACGCCGAGAAGATAGTCGTAAACGGCAAGGCTGCAAGAGCCTCCTACGACGTTAAGGTGGGCGATATAATCGAAATAAATATGGGCACACGTCCTCTTAAGGTCAAGGTGCTCAGCGTTACCGAGCATGCCACAAAGGAAAATGCTGCGGATAACTACACTGTTATTGAATAAAAGAAAGGCTGTACCCTGCGGTACAGCCTTTTTGTTACTTGGTATTGTGTAAATCCCAGCGGAATGTAACAAGCTTGGAAGCTTTTGTCTTATCAAGCATATTGTTGTTCTCTATCCTGTTAAGGTCAAGATAACGATAATTCTGCTTTTCCTCCTTGTTTGTGCCGAAGAGGCCTTTGAGCTTTGTAATAGCTCCTGTGGGCTGCTTCTGCATTACAGCACCGAGGCGGTGATGCTCTCTCATAAAGCCGATAATATCGGCTGCTGTTGTGAGAAGCTTGTCACCAACATTATAGATTCCTGCGTAGGTTTGATTATCCGCATTCTTAATGAAGCACAGGATAAAGTCCACCAGATTATGTACGCAGCACAGCTGGAAGCCGTACTGTCCCTGACCGAAGACGAAATTCGTTCCGTCTCTTGGGTCGATTATTTTTGAAGTAAGATTATCCGTAAAATTAAAGGTATAAACCGCAGGAAAACGGATAACACAGCAGATGATATCCTCTTTGCTATGGTGCTGCATTTCGCTTACGATAGCCTTTTCCGAGGCATACTTCATAACTGCGTAGTTTGTTGTCGGTTTAAGATCATTATCCTCACGGATAGGCTCTCGAGTTTTTGGGAACTGATATACCTGATCTGTGCTGAGAAGGATTACCTTCTTGGCAGTCGATGTCATGGCATAGCGATAAATGAACTTATCTACCGCAGCAGAATCCTTGATCTGCTTTTCGGTAACTATCGGTCCCATGTCATTATCAACGGTACATGCAGCGTGTACCACCGCATAGAAATCATGCTTCTCAAAAAGCTCTGCAATAGTGTTTTTATCTGTTGGTTCGCACTGGACTGATGAATAATGAAGCTTACCCTCGTTATATCCGCATTCCTCTCTGTCAACAGCTATGACCTCATAGCCCTTTTTCAGAAGTCCTGAGCAGATATGCTGACCTATAAGACCGCATCCTCCTGTAACAAGTACTTTCTCCATGATCATAGCCTCCTTTCCAAAAAAGAGCCAAAATCAAATTCTATATATGTGTGTTTATTATATTATTTCCTTTGTAATATCTGAATATCGACACTCCGCGAAGGCATAGAAAATATTATCATTCTGCCTCGGAGTTTATTTTATCAAGATACTTATCCACTGTAGCATAGATCGCTTCATAGGTCTCGTTCCACGGAGTACCTCTTGCTGAAAGTCTGAGACTGCTGTCAAGAAGCTCACCGCAGTCCTCGGAAACGCCGTTTGATATATCTATAACAGGATTAGCCTCAGCAAGCTCCTGCATACTGTTCTTCATATCGATCATCTCCTGAGTCCAGCCATAGTCATCGATAAACTGCTTATCCGCAACGGCTCTGGTTTCCTCGTCAAGAAGAGTGAACCTCTTGCAGTCGAGATACTTTGCAACGCCCTGAGGGTTTGAACCGCCGCTTACAAACAGATACGACTCAAAACCTGTGGGGATATAATACTCATCAGCCTTCGGATCCTTTGGCATTGGCACAAAGAATGCGTCCGCGCCATATGTGGAAGACCACTGCGACTTTTCCTTATAGAATTCATACAATCCTACGGGATAGAAGAGCTCCTTGCCCTCGCCGATATAAGCAGGCTTGCTGTCCCAGCCAAGGTCCTCACCGCCGATGGCGATATAGCCCTTCTGATAGAGATCATAAAGCCAGTTCTGGACACGTTCCATAGAAGGATCGCTGAGATTGCTCACAAGCTTTCCGTTTTCCATGCTTACAGGAGGCATACCGATGGTATTCATAAGTCCATACTCGAACCACCAGCCGTCTATTCCGTACTTCTGATTGCTGTTATCAACGTATTTTTCCAGCATATTCTCGAAAGCGTCCCAGTCCCATTCCCCTCTTGCGAAGAGGTCAGCAGGATCATCGAGACCTGCCTCTGCCACAGTCTTTCTGTTGTAAACAACAGCTGTCTTGTCGCCTGTAGACTGAACACCTGCCATATAATGCTTATCGTTCCACTTAAAGCTGTCATTAAGCTCTTTAACGTCCTCCCACAGCGGCGAATCGAAATCGATATAATCGTCCACGGGAGTAAACATATCCTTTACAGCGCCCTTGGGGAAGGCATCGAGATTTCCTCCATAAAAGAAGTCTATGCCCTCGCCTGAAGCGATATACTTGCTGAGCATATCGTAGCGCTCCTCGTATTTACATCTGTAATACTTTATTTCACCGCCATAGCGTTCCTGAAAGACCGCAAGATCGGTTGGGACATTTTTTCCTGTACCGTCGGGGTTGATATCCCAGTCTGAAAGCCACTTGATGACACCGTTTTCAAGCTTATCACCTGTAAGAAGCTCTGAATCAACGGCATTCTGGCGGATCTCATCTCTTACAGAAGAATCCAGCTCCTTGCTGTATGTAGAGCCGTCATCCTTTTTACTGCTGCATGCAAGAAAAGACATTGAGACTGCTGTCAACAGCATAGCCGAAACAAAATATCTTGCCTTTTTCATTATCTGACTCCTTTAATATCGCCCAACAAAACTTATCCGTATCGGAGATACTCTGCAATGTCCGATAACAAATTGGAGATAAGTTTCCCAATAATACATTTTGATTATTCTTTACTTAATTATAACACTTTCGGTCACTTCATGTCAATGTCAATATTTCATAGATTTTGTGGGCTATTATAGTTAGTTTATCACATATGAACTATTTATGACCTGCCTAAAACAACGATATATATTAATTTTATTGACTACAGCTCCTGCCCGTTCGTCTGAATTCACAGCTCTCATTCATAGAGCAGACAGCACATCCTCTGCCGCCTCGCTTTATGGGGGAATCGGATATGCCGATTATAGCTGTGACAGATTTTGAGGGTATCAGCAGGCTGCTTTCGGTCACTGTCAGACCGATCCGCCTCTGAGCATTCAGGGCAAGCAGAAAGTCTTTCTGCAATGTGATTGGCAGGTCTCCGTAGCCTGCGCTGAAGCGCCATGTCCTGTAAGGCGCAGGATGTTCGGAGAATATTTCCTCCTCTGCACGATCACATACCTGCTCTATGGCAGCACTGCAAATACAGTCTATGGCAAGGGATTCCGCCATATTCGTCACAGCAGCCTGCCTTATGAGCTTGTCTGCCTCCTGAGAAAGGGTTGCCGCCAGCATGACTGCCTTGGTGCAGCCCTTCAGATGACGGCGTATATCCTCGCCTGTAAGTGGCTCGGACATAGCTCCCAGATGCACCCCATCCTCCGCAAATGTAATATCTGTCTCGAGATACACATACTTGGGACGCACCTTTTCTCTCACAAGACGCTCCGCACGGTCAAGAAGCTCCTTGACCGCTTCGTCAGGCTCTCCCCTGACGCCCATATACCGCGCGGCTTCCTCCTTAGAAATCCTGGAAAGCTCCATTACGCGCCTAATATGCCCGAAACTGCCTCGCAGATCTTACGTGCAACGTAGGGCTTGTTCATCGTGTAAAGGTGGATACCGTCAACTCCGCTGGCAACAAGGTCAACTATCTGGTTTACCGCATAGGCTATGCCTGCATCACGGAGTGCCTCGGGACTATGCTCGTATCTTGTCATAATGCGCACGAACTTTGGCGGAAGACTTGCTCCGCAGGTCGTAACCATGCGCTCGATCTGATTCTTGTTTACTACAGGCATTATACCTGCCTCAATTGGCACGTTTATGCCTGCGATAGCAGCCTTTTCACGGAACTCATAGAAGCTGTCGTTATCAAAGAAAAGCTGAGAGATAAGGTGATCTGCACCTGCATCCACCTTTGCTTTTAGGTTCTTGATGTCCTCGATCATGCTGTCAGCGTCAGGATGACACTCGGGATAGCAGGCACCTGCAATATCGAAGTCTCCCTTAGACTTTATGTATGTGATAAGGTCACTGGCATGGTGAAAGTCGTTCACGGGTGGAATATCTGGATTTATGTCACCTCTGAGGGCGAGTATGTTTTCGATACCGCGCTCCTGTGCCTCATTGAGAGCCGCGTCGATCTCTGCCTTTGTGAAATTGATACATGGCAGATGGAGCATAGGGATAGTGCCGCTTTCCTTTATTTTTGAGGCTATCTCCAGAGCGTACCTGCTGTTTCCGCTTCCGCCCGCACCGAAAGTAACGCTGATGAAATCGGGGGAAAGTCCCTGAAGCTCGTCAAGAGTATCGTAAATGACCTCAACAGGACTTGTTTTCTTGGGTGGGAAAACCTCGAATGAAAAAACGGTCTTTTTACCGAAAATTTCCTTTATATGCATAATATCCTCCGTTAATCTATTGACCAGTCGATTTCTCCCAAGCCATGTGCACGGAGAAATTCATTCGCCTTTGAAAAATGCTTGCAACCGAAAAATCCGTTATAAGCTGAAAGCGGACTTGGATGTGCTGCCTTCAGTATAAGATGATTCGGATTTGTTATATACTGCTGCTTTGCCTTTGCATCGCCGCCCCAGAGCATGAACACCATCGGCTTTTCGCGCTTATTCAGAAGCTGTATGACATCTGTGGTGAAGTACTCCCAGCCCAGACCGCGGTGACTTCTCGCCTGATCTGCACGGACTGTGAGGACTGAGTTCAGAAGGAGCACTCCCTCCTGCGCCCATTTTGTAAGCTCACCGTGTTTCCCAAGATTATCCACGCCCACGTCGTCACGTATCTCCTTGAAGATATTCACCAGCGACGGCGGCGGAGCT
This sequence comes from Ruminococcus flavefaciens, assembly GCA_004554385.1. Classification (GTDB taxonomy): domain Bacteria; phylum Bacillota; class Clostridia; order Oscillospirales; family Ruminococcaceae; genus Ruminococcus; species Ruminococcus flavefaciens_T. The sequence goes on along the minus strand of SFMO01000143.1, from coordinate 35,103 downwards.
ATGCCCTTACGGACTGAAAAGCTCAGTCCGTGAGCCTGGCCTGCGCCGTGATAAGGGTCCTGACCAATGATAACGCATCTAACGTCATCATATGATGTCAGCTTCATTGCGTTGAATATGTCATACATACTGGGATAGATCCGCTGTGTGCGGTATTCATTTATCAGTGTCTGACGGAGCTTCAGATAGTATTCCTTATCGAATTCACCTTCCAGAAGTCTGTCCCAGTCATTATTAAAGTTTACCATATCTGCACATCCATTCATGTATACAAATATAGGGCGACTTTAGTCAGCCCCCTTCGCGAAAACGTGCTGCCGAGTCCATACATATTTGCTCAGCATTTTAATGCAACTGATCCGCCAAAAGGAGCACCCCTTCGCCGCCCCATGATGTCAGTTAAAAACAGTATCCTCGTAGTACTTGAACTTTACAAGGGTATTGCGTTTGTATGTAAGTGAGCCCTGCTGATTGAAAGGCACCTTTTCGTAAGCCTCTGCGGAGCACTCAATTTTGAGCTTCTGTCCCTTCCTTGTAACGAAAATAAGCTCATAATACTCGTCAACAAGTCTTATCTGTCCCGTACTCTCTATAACTCTCAGACGGTCGTCACTTTTTCTCACCAGTGTAGCCATTTCCACGATAGGCTCAGAGGTTCGCTTCTGAACATTCTCCTCTACTGCTGCTCTTCTGCGCTGAGTTGGTGTCTGCTGCTTCACAGGCACACCGCCCTCATCAGAGTCGTCGCCGCCCTCATAGTCCTCACGTTCTTCGAGAAACAGGGAGAGCAGACGTCTGAAAGAGCTTTTTCCGCTGAAAAGGAGTATCACAAGAATGAGTACGACAACAATAGCCGCCAATAAAATGAGCAGGTTTTTCAGCTGTTCTGTCATAGTTTTAATGGCGCACACGCGCCGCTCCTTTCTATAATGCTTTATCGGAACAACTCCCGAAAATTTACCTATTCTATTATAATATATTTTTTCTTACTTTGCAAGATATATTTGCAAATTTCCAAAAAAAGTGAAAAATCAGCGTCGGGGCGCTGCCTTCTTTTGCTCGCTTAGTTAAATTTTTGCAGCAGTTATTGCTATTTTCTGATTTCTATGCTATAATCAAGAAAAATGCATTTGGAGCGATGGTATGCAGAAAATTCTCGGATATATGCGAAAAGCAATTCAAAACTACGGACTTCTCAGCGACGGTGACCGTGTCCTTGTAGGAGTTTCAGGGGGCAAGGACAGTCTTGTGCTTCTTGAAGGACTTACACTTCTCAGGCGATTCATCGGCATAGACTATGAAGTTGTCGGTGTTACGCTGGATATGGGGTTCACCAATCAGAAAATGGACTTCTCTCCTGTGGCTGAACACTGTGAGCGCCTCGGCATTGAATACCACGTAATAAAAACTCAGATCGCAGAGATCGTTTTCGACGTCCGCAAGGAACCCAGCCCATGCAGCCTGTGTGCACGTATGAGGCGCGGCGCACTCCATGACGCAGCCAATGAGCTGAACTGTAATAAGGTCGCTCTCGGCCACAACTACGATGACGCCGTGGAAACCTTTGTTATGAATCTCTTTACGGAGGGAAGGATCGGCTGCTTTTCACCGAGCACCTACCTTACCCATAAAAATGTGACTGTAATACGTCCACTTGTGCTTGCTCCCGAAAAGGAAATTCGGAGAGCAGCCAGAAAGAATGAGCTGCCTGTCGTAAAGTCTGTCTGTCCTGCGGACGGACATACGAACCGCCAGAAAACCAAAGACTTTCTTGCGGATATGGAGCGGAACGATCACGGTTTCAAGGACAGGCTGTTCGGTGCAATGAAACGGGCAAATGTTGACGGCTGGGGCGGTACTGACTGGACTCCGCCTGCTAAAAAAGATTAAAAAAAGGCTCTCCAAACGGAGAGCCTTTGATTATTCCATTAAGATGGGACTAATTAATTAGTCTTCCTTCTTTCTGAGAACAAATGCAGTACCTACAGCAACTGCAAGACCTGCTACAGCGAGACCTGCACCAGGAACACCTGTCTTAGGTGAGTTAGCCTTAGGAGCTGTTGTGCTTACCTTCTTAGTAGAAGTTGTTGTCTTGTTTGTAGCTCTAGCGCTTGACTGACGAGCAGTTGAAGTGCTTGTAGATGTTGATGTAGATGTAGAAGTTGATGTAGATGTAGATGTTGTTGTAGAAGTTGTTGTAGATGTTGTTGTAGAAGTTGTTGTAGAAGCTGTTGTTGGAACTACATCTTCAATAGCGATGTAGCCCTGTGTTACGTTAGAGAAAGCGTAGTCACGGAGAGCCTCTGTATTAGCGTCACCCTTAAGATCGAAAAGATCGCCGTCTGTGTAAGCAATCTGGATAGGATACTTATCACCAGCCTTAGCAGCTGAAGCATTCTTGATCTTTAACTGGAATGTCCAGATAGGTGAACCTGTAGCCTTAGATGTCTTAGGTGTATCGTTAGCAAATGTTAAGAAGATACCGTTATCTCCGTCCTTAACAGCCTTGGATGTACCATACTTCTGCTTTTCAACAGCAACGACTTCTTCACCCATATCCTCGCTCATAACGAGCTCGAGTCTGTCATCAAACTGTACGTGGATACCAGTTGAGTCATACTTAACTCCATCACCCTTAACAGAGAGTGTGATCTCCTGTGCATTTCCAGCTTCGCTGAGCTTAATTGTCGTCTGTGTGAGTTCAAGTGAAGCGCCTGTGAAACCTGCTGCCTTACCTGTTGATGTATAACCAACAGCTGTCTCAGCAGAAGCGTTCATTGCAGCTGCTGAAAGTGCTACAGCAGATACTGCCATTGCAGCGAAAGCACGCTTAATAGTGTTCGTCTTCATTGTTATTATTTCCTTTCAGATTTTTTATATATGTTTTTCCGTCGCAAATACGGCGGCTAACATCATAGATATTAAATTGTATATCTGCCGCCGTTTAACGACGGCAGATAATCTAAGCTTTAATTAAGCCTCTGTCTTCTCTTCTGAGTCCTTGTTGTTTGTATTCTTGTCGACCTCTGTCCAGATAGCTGCGTCAGACTTATTAGCATTCTCCTTCTGCTGTCTTCTTGCATAGAAGTCGAGGATAGCTGAAGCATCAACTGCGTTGATAGTCTTGTTTCTCTCGATCTTGCCTGTGAGGTTTGTGAACTTAACATCGTGCTGTACATCACAGAGGTAAGCAGCGAAGTCATCGTAAATGCTTCTTGCAGATGTTACAAGGCTGCTTGAATCAGCAAGCTTTGTTCTTGAAGGTGTATTGCCGTTTGTAGAAAGTGCAGCATAGTAAGAAAGAACTGTGGAAGCGTCTACAGCATCAGCTGTGCTGTCGAGGTTTGCGTCACCTCTTACACCGATGTAAGCCTCAACTGTGATGTCCTTGCCTTCTGAGTCAGCGATCTTCTGACCGTCAACGTATACAGGTACGTTGTACTTGAAGTCAGCTGTGTCCTTCTTGTATGTATTTGAAGGAGTTGCTGTGCCGAAGCTGATGCTGTCAGCAGAAACTGTCTTCTCTTCCTTAGTGCCGTCATTGTACTCTGTTACAATAACGATACCAGTGATCTGACCCTTATTAAATTCTTCCTCTGTGTTGAGGTAGAATGCAGCTGTTGTTGTGTAGCCTGTCTTAGCGTAAACCTTAGATACCTTCTTGGAAGTTGTTGTTGTAGTTGATGAAGATGTTGTATCTGAAGTTGTAGAAGTAGTTGTGTTTGAGCTTGTTGAAGTTGTTGAAGATGTTGTGTCTGAAGTTGTTGAAGTTGTTGTGTTAGTGTTTGTGCTTGTAGATGTTGTTGTATCTGTGCTTACAGATGTTGTTGTATCTGAGCTTGTAGTTGTAGTTGTAGTAGATGAAGAAGTTGTTGCAGAAGTTGTTGTAGTTGTTGTATCTGTTACGAATACTCTCTCAATGTTGAGATTGATAGAGCCAACCGTGTCAGACTTCTTAGCCTGGCTGAAGTCAACCTTAGCAGTGATCTTCTTGTAAGAACCAACGAGATCATAGCCATCCTTTGCAAGTGCAGCCTTGAGAACAGCCTGCTCATCTGCATTATCATCAAATGCAGCAACGAACTCACCCTTGCCGTTTGCGATCTCAGCACTTGCAGGAGTTGACTTAGCAATGCTGCCGTCCTTTACGATCTCTCTGTAGCCGAGTGAATCGATGAAAGCGCCTACCTCAGAAGCTGATAACTCAGCCTTGCCGTTTGTGATCGTGCTGATCTTAGCGAATGCATTAGCAACTCTTGAATCAGCAGCTATATCTGTAGCTGTAGGAGGAAGCTGCTTGTTGAAGCCGTGAGACTTGATAAAATCATTTGCCTTAGCGATAACCTTTGCAGCATTGCCGGAAGCATCTTTTGAAGTCTCGCTGAATGAATAAGCAAGTACCTTATCTAAAGCATTTTCTGCCTTAACGAACTTATCACGGATGAACTGTATCTTAGCAGCATACTTGCTCTTAGCTTCTTCAGTCTTATCAGCAGCAACCTGCTTGTCGATCTCTGCATTGCCGATATTTTCGATCTTGTCAAGAGTATCGTTAGCAAACTGGATAAGCTGGCCAAGATTGTACTTCTTGCCATTTATGTCATAAACAGCCTCAACAGATATCTCTTTGCCAAGCTGGAGCTGTGAAGTCTTTACTGTGATAGTAAACTCACCGCCAACTTTAACGTCTGAGTAATCGATGTTTTTAAGACCAGAAGCAGAATAGCTGTCTGCTATCTGATTGAGAGCATCAGCAGGAGTGTTCTTGAGAATCTTGTTCCAGTCTGGCTCTGCGATATTTCCGGTGATAACTATATCGCCGTTTGTCTGTACAGTGTACTTTACGTCGCCGAGAAGATCGTTAAGGAAGTAATCAGCTGCTTCCTTAAAGCTGCCGGCATTTGCAATTACTTTATCTGCATACTGCTTAACATTGATGCTGCCTGTTTTTCCAGCTGCATCTCCAAGCAGAGAAGTGGCTGTTGCTTCCCACTGAGAAACCTGATTGCCTTCCTTATTGAAGTTGGTTGAATCTCCCGGGATTGCAAGAATTGCGTTAAGTGTGCTCTCCTGGCTCTGAGCCTGAACGATTGCAGTATCATTTGTTACAGCGTTTGCGTAAGTAAGACACTGTGTAAGAGCAAGCGGAACAGCTGCTGCTGCTGCGATAGCTCTCTTGAATAATGAGTTCTTCATTGTTCTATACCTCTCTAACATGTTTATTCCCCTTTTGCCAAGACGTTACATTATGTTGTTGACGTCTATGCATTAGGCTAAATTTCGGGATCGTGATATACATAAATATATACTCCGCCCAGAAATTCATAACTACATTTTATCACACATAGTCCAATAAGTCAAGCAGAACAGTACATTTTTTCAAAAAATTATTGCCGATTAATATTCCCGTTTTTTGTCGCTTTTTCACAATATAGCCCTATATGAAACGTAATATTTTCATTCAAATGAACTTTTAGTATTATTTTATTTTCTTCATCGGTATAATTTCTCTTACAAAACACATTATATCATTATATTATTACCTTTGTCAAGCGGTATATAATGTAAAAAAGCAGATCGAAAGACCTGCTTTTTTAGCATTTTTTACTTTGTGCCGAATCTTGCTGAACCCAGAACGTCGTTCCAGATGTCATTAGCTGTCTTATCCTTTGTTGTCTGCTTTTCAGCATAGAACGAGAGGATGTAAGAAGCGTCTACGGCATTGACTGTTCTATCAGCCTTTGTTGTCTTCCAGTTTGCGGGATCGTACTCATTAGTATCAACGTCACCGAGGAATGCTGCGAGCTGGTCGAGATCATCCGTTGGCGATGTAACTGTCAGGCCGTTCTTATCGTTCTGGCAGATAACTGATGTCTTTGAGTTGCCGTTTGTCTGGTAAGAAGCATAGTATGAAAGTGCGGTTGAAGCATCAACTGCGTTAACCTTGTTATCAAGGTTGATATCGCCCTTTACACCGATATAAACCGGAACTGTAAGAGCCTCACCCTTTGTATTAACGAGAGGTGTGTTTTCATACATTACAGGAACATCATACTTGAAGTCATCAATTGTTGTCTTCACATTATCAGCATGAGTACGTGTATTGTAAACCTTCTCAGGTGTAGCTAAACCGAAGTTTACCTTGCTCATGTCAACAGCTTCTCTGAGCTTTACTGAACCATCTTCAAATACATCATAGATGTTGAGCTCAACGACCTGCTCAGGGCTGAATCCACCCTTGTCGCCATTTGCACGGATTCCGTTATCGTGGCTGAAGTAGTAACCAACCTGTGTCTTGATCGTACCATATGAATACAGATATCCGTTAGCCGTTGTTGTTGTTTCAACATCGATCGGAGGAAGTGTACCATATGGGTTAGAAGTTGTTGTGAATGTTATCGGGCTTACAGGACCCGTAACAGTTGTTGTTGATGATGTTGTTGATGATGTACCTGTATCAGATACAGTTGTAGTTGTTGTACCTGAGTTAGATACAGATGTTGTAGTACCTGTATCAGATACAGTTGTAGTTGTTGTACCTGAGTTAGATACTGTTGTAGTTGTACCTGTGTTAGATACAGATGTTGTAGTACCTGTATCAGATACTGTTGTTGTCTTTGAACCTGTGTCAGATACTGTTGTTGTAGTACCTGTTACAGTTGTTGTTGTCTTTGAACCTGTGTCAGATACTGTTGTTGTAGTACCTGTTACAGTTGTCGTTGTTGTTATTGACACATCAGGCTCATCCGGCTTATCAACAATGATCAGACCGTCAATTGCAATGATATTCTTTGTTATATCAACGCTCTTGCCATTTGAAGCAAAGAGATCACTGACCTTAAGAGCAATATCTGTGCCAGGAACAGCCTTCTCACCAACCTTGTAGCTGAGCTCTACAACCACTGTGCCATCCTTGGCAATGTGAGCTGTCTTATCTTCAAATAAGAATCTGAAGTCGTTATCCTTGCCCGGAACTACGTTTGAGCCGTAGCCTGACTTTTCACCAACGCCTGCAAGTGTAGCACCTGTTTCACCCTTGATTGAAGGATTAACAGAGAACTGAGCTGCTGCGACAGCGAGATTTACTGCATTAGGATCCTTAACGATCATGTTAACCTTAACAGTCTCGCCGGGCTTAGCATGAACAGTATCGAGTACCCAGAGAATTGCACCTTCAGGAACAGTTGTTGTTGTACCTGTAGTTGTAGCAGTAGTTGTTGTTGAACTGCTTGATACAGTTGAGCTTGTGCTTGTTTCTGTTATAGGTCCAGAAACAGTTGATGTTGTTGAACTGCTTGATACTGTTGAAGAAGTAATCGGAGCAGTTGTTGATGTTGTTGAACTGCTTGATTCTGTTGAAGAAGTAATCGGAGCAGTTGTTGATGTTGTTGAACTACTTGATACTGTTGTTGTAGTACCTGTAGTTGTAGTTGTTGTAGAACTATTTAAAGGATCAACGCCATCGATTATAATAGCGCCGCCGAGTCCTACGATCTTGCTTGTGATGTCTTTGCTCTTTTCGTCAGTAACGTTAAGAGTGCCATCAGCAAAGTCTACAGAATATGTGCCGGCAGGAGTATTTGCAGGAACAATAAATGTAAGAACAACTACATCGGAATCATTAGCTGCAACAACATTCTTTGAATCCTTGGATTCAAAATAGAATGCGTTAAGAGTCTTGCTCTTTTCAGTCTGAGTCTTCAGTGTGCCCTGATATGCATCTGTACCCTTTGCAGAATCGAAGCTGATACCTGCATTGTTAGTGATACGGAACTGAGCGCCTGCAACGCCTACCTTAGCGTTATTCTTGTCATTTACATAGATTCTGAGGTCAACCTTTTTGTCTTCCTTAGGAGACTCTATGTGCTTTGTGTCGATCTGCCAGATGAGTGCATCATCGCTGATCGGCTTAGTTGTTGTTGTTGTAGTTGTTGTACCTTGACCTGCATAGGAAGTTGTAGTAACAGGGTTACCAACTCGGATGCTACCGTCAATAAATGTAACCTTATCTGTGATATCAACGCTCTTCTCGTTTGTAACGAACTGCTTGGACCACTTTACAGGATAGATTCCGTCAGGTGTGCCTGCAGGAACGTCAAACTTGATTGTGAAGAGAACATCGCCGTCCTTAGCTGTCTTGCCGCTTACATTCTCGAAGAGGCAGTTAGCCTTGTAATCAGGATCGGTTGCGAGTTTCATACCATAAGGTGTACCTGTTACACTGTTAAGCTTTGTAGGATCTGTGCCTACGATAGAGAACTGAGCACCTGCAACTGCAAGCTCGGAATCTCCCTTAACCTTTGCAACGAGCTCAACAGACTTACCGGCTTCTGCCTGAACCTCACTTGGGATAACCCAGGTTGCTTCGCCCTTGATCTGAGCAGGCTCACCAACTGTGATAGAACCGTCAACAAGGATGATGTCCTTTGTAACGTCGTTAGACTTGCTGTCTGAAACGAATGTCTCAGCCCAGCTTACAGTATAAAGGCCGTCAGGACAATTGTCAGGAACCTTGAAATCTGCTGTGAAAATTGTTGTACCGTCAGCTGCAGCCTTGCCCTTGCCGTTAAGCTCGAACAGGAATCTGTCAGCATCAGTTGCCTTGATTGCAGCGCCGTAAGCGTTGCCTTCTGCGATCTTCTTATTATAGGTGATCGGGCTCTTAGCTTCAAGCTTGAACTGAGCGCCGCCTACAGGAAGTTCGATATTGGACTTGTTGTCAACCTTAGCTGTGAGAGTAACTACGTCACCCTTCTTAGCTGTTTCGTTGCTGAGAGTCCACTTGATCTTGTTGTCGGAAGTCTTGCTGCCGACTGTAATAGAACCGTCAACAAACTTTACCTTAGAAGTAATGTCTGCGCTCTTGCTATTACTTACAACACCGTCTGACCAAGCTACCTTGTAAGTTCCTTCAGGGCAGTTTGATGGGATAGTGTAGGATATGTTCATGATCGTTGCATTATCAGCAGCAACAACCCCCTTACCCGACTGTTCGTCGAACAGGAATGTCTGAACGTCTTCCTCAAATGAGATAGGTGAAGCGTAAGCTCCGCCCTCCTTAAGGGATTTGAATTCGATAGGAGACTCTGTCTTGATCTTGAACTGAGCACCTGCAACAGCAAGAGCTCCGTTATCAGCATCGCTGACATAAGCCTTTACATTAACTGTTTCACCGGGAGCACCTGTTACATTATCAAGTACCCATGAAACATTTCCGTTTACGTTTTCCTTCTGTACCTTGATGGAGCCTGCGCCGAATTTTACACTTGATGTGATATCAGCACTCTTGGCATCTGTGACAACCAAGTCTGAAGACTTGACCTCATAGGTACCTTCTGGACAATCATTTGGAACAGAGAATGTAAGGTTGATAACCACTGAATCATTTGCAGCGACTACACCCTTACCGTTGCTTCTCTCAAGAAGAATAACATTTCCGTCAAAAGAAGCGTTAGCACCGTAAGCCTCGCCTGCAGTAACAGACTTGAGCTTGATAGGTGAAGCAGGGTTGATCTTGAACTGAGCACCTGCAACTTCGAGAGTAGACTTGCTTACTACAACTGGAAGTGTAGCAGTCTGTCCCGGAGCAACAGTAACTGAGCCCATGTTCCACTCAACAGATTCACCGGCATTTTTATTAGCAGAAACATCCAATACTCCGCCCATATTAAGTTTAGGCTGCGAAGCAGTATCACCGCCCGCAGCACTAACTGGCGAAGCAAATGCACCTGCCATGAGCGATAAGCTCATGGCAACGGATGTAACTGCTGAAAGCAGTTTCTTCATCAGTGCATTTCCTTTCCGAGCAACTTGCTCTTATTTAATTGGTGTTTCCGAATTAGGAATTCTTAGGTGTTACAGCCTTAGCCATATCATAGCTACCAGAAATGATGTAAGAAATGATATGATCTGCGTCTGCACCGGTCATCTTAACCTTAGCAGGATCGCAAGCTGCGCCTGTGATATCCTGAGGATCAACAACGTCAGCGTTTACTCTGCCCTGAGCCTTGTCGAATGCGAAACCAGCGTCTGCAAGGAATGCATCCATGTCAGCAACCATGTTTCTTACTGCAACTACGTCAGCAACGTTAACCTTACCGTCGCAGTTAGCATCGCCCCACATAGTAACCTTGATTGTCTTACCAGAAGGAACAGTTGTTGTTGTAGGATTCTGAATAGGAGTTGTTGTTGTTGTTGATGTTACTACAGGCTTAGTTGTTGTAGCAGTTGTAGTTGTAGTTGTTGTAACATCTGTACCGCCGTTACCAATTACGATTGTAAGAGGAGTAAAGTCGGTTGTGTAGTTGAACTTTGTATTGTCCTTGAATACCTTGCACTGGCTGTCGAAGCCGAATGTGTAAGTACCGTCAGCGATATCAGTTGGGATCTTGATTGTAAGACCGAATGCAGACTTACCATCTACAGGAACCATAGGTGTGTCGCCCTTGAGTGTAGCGTAGTTAGCGCGGCTCTCAGCAACGTTCTTGGAAACCTTAGCACCTGGGAATGCAGCTGCTGAACCGAGAACATCCTCGAGAACGATTCCGCCTGTACCCTTGAACTGAACGTCAAGAGCAGATACATCCTTACCGCCTGCTGTGATGTTTACGTCAACATCGACAGAAGCGCCAGCCTTAGCGTTGATTGTAGCCTTCTGTGACTCATACTCAACAAAGTCGAACTTGATATCAGCATCGCCTACTGGCTTAACAGAAGTTGTTGTTGTCTCGTTCTGCTTTGGAGCAGTTGTAGTTGTAGTTGTTGTAACATCTGAACCGCCGTTACCGATCTTGATTGTAAGAGGAGTAAAGTCGGTTGTGTAGTTGAACTTTGTGTTATCCTTGAAGATCTTGCACTGGCTGTCGAAGCCGAATGTGTAAGTACCGTCAGCGATATTATCTGGGATCTTGATTGTAAGACCGAATGCTGACTTGCCGTCTACAGGAACCATAGGTGTGTCGCCCTTGAGTGTAGCGTAGTTAGCGCGGCTCTCTGCAACGTTCTTGGAAACCTTAGCACCTGGGAATGCAGCTGCTGAACCGAGAACATCCTCGAGAACGATTCCGCCTGTACCCTTGAACTGAACGTCAAGAGCAGATACATCCTTACCGCCTGCTGTGATGTTTACATCAACATCGATTGAAGCGCCGGGCTTAGCCTCGATTGTAGCCTTCTGTGACTCATACTCAACAAAGTCGAACTTGATATCAGCATTGCTTACTGGCTTAACAGAAGTTGTTGTTGTCTCGTTCTGCTTTGGAGCAGTTGTTGTGGTTGTAACCTTAGGAGCAGTTGTTGTAGTCTCTTCAGATGTACCGCCATCTGTTACCTTGATTGTGAGCTCCTCAAGCTTGAGGTTGCCTTCCTTCTTGGTAAATCTTGTACCCTGGCTCTCAACCATCGGGCAAGGATTGTCGTTCTTGCCTGTAGCATCTGTGTTGTAGTCACAGAACATAACCTTGTATGTACCAGCAGCAATATCCTGAGGGATGATTGTGTCGAATACATAGAAAGGATATGAATCTGACTTCTCGCCAGCCCAAGCATAATCCTCACCGTTGTTCATCCATGAGCAGCCGATGAAGTAGTTGTCAGTCTTAGCAGCTGTCTGTGAAGACTCACAAGCCATCTGATAGAGACCGCCAGCCATGTAGCCCTCTCTCTTTGAAGCCTTACCAGCAAAAGAGATGTAGTGGTCTGATGTAAAGTCTACGCCCTTGAGTGTGTATGACTTCTCGCCAGCTGAATATGCATCCTTATCAGGATCATAGAGCTTGAACTTGATGTCCTTAGAGTCTGTTGTGATACTTGCGAGGAGTGAACCTGTTGAGTTATCAGTAGCCTCTGAGTAGTATACAGCTGAAGGAATTGTATAACCGCCGGCAGGAATATCCTTCTTGTCGATTGTTATAGTTGACTTACCGTTATCAGCTGAAGGGGTATCGATATTGTATGTTTTAATAGAAAATCCCTTGGTAGAATCAGCAGCGCCTACAGTTGCAGGAACTACTGCACTTACCATTGATGCAGCCATACACAGTGATGTGACTGCAGAAATTAACTTTTTCATTTGTAATAATTCCTTTCTTTAGGTTTTTAAGCCTATTAATAAAACATAAATTGGGTTTGTATTCCTTTGTAAGGGGGACAAATCAGATAATCTCGGATCAGAGCTCAGAAATGCTCTTGAGCAGCCACTTCTGGATCTTGAGGGCATCATTTGATGTAATACCCTTTACATCCTGATCTACATCGCCGTTTGCCTGTCCCTGTACAGTAATGTGCTTGGAATCAGATCCGTCAAGACCATACTTGTTCGGGTTAGCAAGACTCTGCATGATGAGAACAACGTCAGACATATCAACTCCGCCATCGCAGTTAGCATCGCCGCGTACGATCTTGTCAGTTGGTGGCTGTGTTGTTGTAGGTGGCTGTGTAGTAGTTGTTACCGGCGAACCTACTGTAACGCTGCCGTTTGTCAGCTTGACTTCATACTTAACAGGCTTCTTGTCCTTTTCATAGCCGCAGCTGATTTCCTTATTTGCAACGCCAGACTTTGAATATGTCTCACGATCAATAGGAACGATCTTAAGATCAGCAACTGTGCCGTTTGCAACGCCGCTTGCTACTTTACCCTTAATGGTGCAGAAAACGCCGTCTTCTTTAAGCCAGTATGAAGCATCATCAGTAGAAGTTGACCATGCCGCACTTACCCAGCCCTCTGAACTGTTTACAGAACCCTCAAAAAGAGGTGCGAGAGAAGCTGAAAGGTCCTTTGAGTCAGCACCGTTTTTAACGAGTGAACCTGCCTCTACGGATTCGATTGTAAGTACCTTGCTGTCATAAGTAACAGCAAAATCCAGGCACTGGATGCCGGAAGATGGGATATCAGCTAAAGATACATCCACCGAGAATGCTGCACCTGCCTCTGCGTTTGTTTTGCCAACGGATACCTGCACTGTTTCGCCGGCAGCTACCGCAGGTGCGAGTGAGCAGACTGAAAGTGAAAGCATCGCAGCTAAAGCTCCGACGACTACCTTTTTTGTCTTCATTATTTTTTCCTCCTTCTTCAATAATGTTATATAACAAAGGAACCGGTCGCCCCTTTAATTATATCTTGTCTTAATGCAGCGGATACACCGTTCCGCCCTCCCTGCAAAACCGTTATCACCGATATACGAATGAAAGTCGTGCAAAGCGGTGGCTTTGAGCCGCTGTCAGTCATACAGACGAGGCTTAAGCTGTCCGAGCTGCGGACTCGCGGAACAAGTTCCGAACGACGTATGTACACGCCTCTCAGAAGCTCCCCTCTGCCGTCAGCCTGTGACTAAAAGCTTGTTGCTCTGCACGCAGTGGTTTTGTCACAAGACGCATCACACTGCCGTGATGGGATACTAAATCCCAAATCTATATTTATTCATGATTTCATTATATATCAGATCTAAAAAAAAGTAAATAGGTTCATACCAGTTTTGGTATTTTACATAAACAGGAAAAGTGTTTTTTGCACGGTTTGCACAATGATAAAAATCTCGAAAAAGCCCTGTCAAACAGGATATTTGAACCAAAAATGAATTTATCAAATTATTTGTCGAGTTTCCTGAATTCCTCCGGGATCTGCTCGTCTATTATGCGATTTATAACGTCCCAGCCGAACTCTGTATAAGTGCCCTGAGGCACTGCATATGGAAGCCCGTGTCTCTCTGCGAGCTCGGGTGAATACTTGCTGTAAGGGTAGATCTTCATATTTGAAAAATCTTCCTCATAATGGATGATAGTCGGTATGCAGCCGACATTTTCCAGGCGGAGCTCATTTGTCTCGCCGTCGATGACGATATCAAAATCAGGCATCTCTCCGACAACATTGAAGTTGTCTGTCTGAGCGCAGATAAAGTTGCCCATCGAGTAATAAACGAAGCCCTTTGTTCCGTCGTCACGCTCGATCCATTCCATAGTCTCCGCAGTATGTGTATGGCAGCCTAGGATCACATCAGCGCCCCAGTCGACCATCTTATTTGCGAGCTCTATTCTGTCCTCGGTAACGACTGTTGTATCGTCCTCGCCCCAGTGAGCAGAAACTATTACAACGTCTGCCATTTCATCGGCTTCCTTTATCTGTCTCTCGATGACATCCTCCTCTTCATTCTTGACAACTCTGAGCGGAACATCATCCAGCAGTGAGTCAAAGCCGTTTATATGGTGTGCATACGCCAGGAACGCTACCTTGACACCGTTCACCTCGCGGATGCGGATATTGTTTGCGTCTTCTTCGTTCAGATAAGCGCCGAGAACAGTAAGATCGTTCTCCTTTGCTTTCTCGTTCCAGAAGTTTATCGACTCTTCAAGGCCGTCCGTTCCCATATCGAGAAGATGGTTGTTAGCCATGGTGAACACATTGAATCCCAGATCTATGACAGCGTCAGCCACCTCGGGAGGCGAATTGAAGAGAAGCAGACCGCCTTCAGCGCCGCGGACCGGATTGCTTTTGGATATGACTGTTTCCTGATTGAGTATAGCAAGGTCTGCATCCTGGACCAGGTACTTTACCTCGGAATACATCGGCTTGAAGTCATAGCCCACACCGCCTGCAAGTGCTTCGGCATTCTTGTATACCGAATAGTGAATGAGATTATCGCCTGCAGCCACAACATGGACCACCTTGTCAGGCTTGCTTTCCGTAGGTTCTTCGGTAGTTTCAACCTCATCAACTACGGCAGTTCCGGTGCTGTCCTGCTGTGCGTTCTCGTTATTGATCCTGCCGACAACATTACAGCCCACCGTGCATAAAGCAATAGCTGCAACAAAAACGGCAGCCGCACCGGCAGCACGTCCTTTTCTAAGTTTCATAAAGGTCTCCTTTTTCCGAAGGGGCATAGAATCCGAAAATAATACACCTCTTGCATTTTTATTATATCACATTATTTTCAGTTTGGCAATTACAAATTGTATCAAACTTAAATGAATTTACAACGCGTTTTAAGCACAAAATGATTAGATTTCAGCCTCAAACAACGTATTTACGGCAAATTCTGTCCTCCGCCTTTATTATTGGCTCATATTTGTTCATTCATACGAAGTTTTAGAATAAAAATTGTGCACTCTGACAGAGAACAGCTTTTTTGTCCACTATGTATACAAATTTCACTGACTTGGATTCCCCAGTGTATAACCGTACTCAGATGCTATTCTGACGGCTTCTCTGAAGCTCGATGAACTCTTCCGCAAGAGCCTCCGCTTCTGCGTAAGACGAAAGCTGATAGCAGCGTCCGCGGAATTTTGCGGAACCGTAATAGCCGTTCATGTACCATGCAGCGTGTTTTCTCGCTTCATGCATGGCAAGCTCCTCGCATTTTTCGCTGATCTCAAGTATAAGTCTGATGTGCTCCAGCATAACGTCCATTTTCTCCTCAAGAGCAGGGGGCTGATATTCCTCTCCCCGGAGTTTTGCTTCTATCTCGCGGAAAATAAAGGGATTCCCGTAGCTTCCCCGTCCTATCATAACAAGGTCGCAGCCTGTTTCCTCATACATCTTCACGCAGGAATCCGCATCTGTTATATCGCCGTTTCCGATAACAGGGACTTTTACTGCCTCCTTGACAGCTCTGATAACGCCACTGTCCGACTCGCCGCTGTAAAACATATCTCTTGTGCGTCCGTGTACCGCAATAGCCGCCGCTCCGGCTGCTTCGAGAGCCTTCGCCATTTCGGGAGCGTTTATGCTGTCGCTGCTCCAGCCGCTTCGTATCTTCACGGTAACAGGAGTCTCACCTGCCGCTTTTACCGCAGCTTCAGTAATATCTGCCGCAAGCTTCACGTCCTTCATCAGCGCCGAGCCTGCTCCGGTACCCACGACCTTCGGCACAGGACAGCCCATATTTATGTCTATCACATCGGAACGGTATTCCAGAACTATCTTCACAGCCTCCGCCATGAAGTCTGGCTCGCTGCCGAAAAGCTGAACTGCCATCGGTCTTTCCTCGTCAGTGACCGTGCACAGCTCAGCTGTCTTGCGGTCGCTGTAGCATATGCCCTTTGCTGAGACCATTTCGCTGACAACGTAAGCCGCACCATACTTCTTGCACATGAGCCTGTATGCCCTGTCAGCAACACCTGCCATAGGCGCGAGAGCCGCTGTCCTCGGAACAGCTTTGTTACCTATTAATAATGTATCAGTCATTATGCTGCTCCATCGTATCCTTATCCTTGTTTTTGAACACGAAAACCTTGCTCAGGATATAGTTGGCTACAAAGATCAGCACCTGGCTGAGGAAGGTTATAATAGTCTTGCTCACACCGAGCCAGTCGCAGAATATGAGGAATATAGCCTCCTCCATGCCAAGAGTAGCAAGTCTTGCACCGTAGAAGGAAGCAAACACCTTCCAGAACTCTCTGGCATTACTGGTCTCGTTCTTGAAAACGTACTTCTTATTGGTAAAGAATGCAAATGTCACCGCGCATATCCATGAGAATACAACGCCCGCAGTGCTCTCCCATTTCGGCTCACCCGGAACAAGCTTGAAAAGCAGCAGCTTGGTAATGATAGACACAACTGTGGTAAGTCCCCCGAAAATGAGGTACAGCCACTTTTCTTCATATTTATAATATATCTTCTGCAGCGGCTTCGGGAGAATCGAAACGCACCACTTGATAAATTTCTCCATTTTAAATATCCTTTCATAGCAACGCATTATTAATGTCTTTCCGGCAACAACTGCGTTACGAAGGTTATTGCAGACACATTTATTATAATAGCAGTTTACGAAAGAAAATGCAAGCCATTTCATGCGATTTTGTAGGTTTTTTTGAATTTTTCAACCTATGCGTCTCCTCACATATATCATAATCGTATCAGAAAGAAGAACTGTTACACATATTTTCCGACTTTGATACAGGTTCAGAGGCCTATATAACAGAGAGTATTTTTGTTTATCGATATTACACTAAGAAAATCACATTTTTTTGTGCAATACTGCTATTGTAAATAACCTAAAATTGTGATATAATATAAATAGATTAATTATTTTATGCGTTCAGCATAAATGATCGCATATCAAGTTATCAAAGCTCTGTTTTCATTTCACAGCAACCGCTTTGAAATGTCAAAAAGCTCCCCATAAGGGGAGCTTTTTTTATTTTGATGCGGAAGTTCAGCCATCTTGCACATGTGAATATTTTCAGTGAGCGTTCATCTTGTCTATTTCGACGATATTTAAAGCATTACTTTAAATACTTATTGACACGCTTTAATTTACGTGCTATAATACAGTCATCAGCTGATAAAACTTTAAAAACTTAAAGTAACGCTTTAAAAGGAGATGCTGTTATGAACAAAATGATATCTGAAAAACTCAAGAAACGTACATTTATCGACACCATTCTAAGCTGTTTATTCTGCCTCGCTGCGCTTGTTTTGTCTGTATGGCAGTTTATAGGCTATGCGGATCACACAAATATGAAGGAGTACCTGTCCAACAGTCTCTGCTCCCTTGTAATATTCGCAGAGCTGGGACTTCTTGCACTTATACTGCTTGAAATCCGCAAAACAGGCAAGCCCTTTTCAAAGAAGATCATAGCAAAGCTCCGCATTATGGCAGTTATCCTCTTGGCAGGCGGCCTTATACCGTCCTGTGCGACTATACCTGAAGATGACAGCCAATTCGCAGTGACCATATCTTTTGATATGCAGAATATACTTATAATCGGTATTGGTGTAATAATCGGCATATTATCCGAGGTTTTCGTATACGGTCTCAGTCTTCAGGAAGACAACGACTCGATTGCATAAGGCGGTGCGGCATGGCAATAATAATTAGACTTGACAGAATAATGGCTGACCGCAAGATGTCCCTGAACGAACTTGCCGAAAAAGTCGGCATGACAAACGTCAATCTCTCAAATCTCAAAACAGGCAAAATGAAGGGCATACGCTTTGAGACCATGAACGCCATATGCGAGGCTCTCGAATGTCAGCCGGGCGATCTGTTTGAGCACGTAAATGAATAAGGCTGTACATAAAAAGCTCCCCTTTCGGGGAGCTTTAATATTATCAATTACTTGTTGAGATTTGCTTCGATCATGTCGAGCTCATCGTAAAGTGCCTGTGGGATGTTACCGCCCTTAGCCTTGATGTCCTCGTCATAGTATCTTCTCATCTCAGCGATCTCCTTCTTCCACTCTTCCTTATCAACTGTAAGGAGCTTCTGGAGAGCAGTTGCAGGAACTTCGTCCTCGATACCCTTGAGGTTGATGTCCTCAGGCTTTGGAAGGTATCCGATAGGAGTCTCAACAGCGTCAACTTCGCCGTCAACTCTCTTGATGATCCAGTCGAGAACTCTCATGTTGTCGCCGAAACCAGGCCAGAGGAAGTTACCCTCATCGTCTGTTCTGAACCAGTTAACATTGAAGATCTTAGGAGCCTTGCTGCCGAGTCTTGCGCCCATTTCGAGCCAGTGTGCCCAGTAGTCACCTACGTTGTAGCCGATGAATGGCTTCATAGCCATAGGATCGTGACGGAGAACACCTACAGCACCTGTAGCAGCAGCAGTTGTCTCAGAAGAAACAGCTGAACCGATATATGTACCGTGTGTCCAGTCGAATGACTGATATACGAGAGGAGCAGTTGTAGCTCTTCTTCCGCCGAAAATGATAGCAGATACAGGAACGCCCTCAGGATTGTTGAACTCAGGAGAGATGCATGGGCAGTTCTTAGCAGGAGCTGTGAATCTTGAGTTCGGATGAGCAAGCTTGTTGCCTGCTGCTGTATAAGCCTCGCCGTCTACCTTCTCGCCCTTCCACTCTGTAGCATCCTTAGGCGGATTCTCTGTGAGCTTCTCCCACCATGGAGTATTGTCAGAGTTATCGAGAGCAACGTTTGTGAAGATTGCGCCGTTCTTTGTACAAGCAAGAGCGTTGTAGTTTGACTTAGCGTTTGTTCCGGGAGCAACGCCGAAGAAGCCGTTCTCAGGGTTGATAGCGTAGAGTCTGCCGTCCTTGCCGGGCTTCATCCAAGCGATATCGTCGCCGACTGTGAATACCTCATAGCCGTCCTTCTTGTATCCCTCCGGTGGGATAAGCATAGCCAGGTTGGTCTTACCGCAAGCTGACGGGAATGCAGCTGTGATGTACTTAACTTCGCCGTTAGGCTTCTTAACGCCGAGGATAAGCATATGCTCAGCCATCCAAGCCTCGTTCTTACCCTGGAAGGAAGCGATACGGAGTGCGAAGCACTTCTTGCCGAGGAGAACGTTTCCGCCGTAAGCAGAGTTGATAGACCAGATAGTATTTTCCTCAGGGAACTGAACGATGTATCTCTTTTCAGGATCAACGTCAGCCTTTGAGTGGAGACCTCTTACGAAATCATCGGAAGTGTCACCGAGGTTCTCGAATGCCTGTTTACCCATACGTGTCATGATATTCATGTTGAGAACAACGTAGATAGAGTCAGTTACCTCAACACCTACCTTAGCGAGAGGAGAACCGATAGGACCCATTGAGTAAGGGATAACATACATTGTTCTGCCCTTCATAACACCCTTGTACATAGGAGTGAGAAGTGCCTTCATCTCATCAGGAGCCATCCAGTTGTTTGTAGGACCTGCACCCTTCTTTTCCTTGGAGCAGATGAAAGTTCTGTCCTCAACACGAGCAACGTCGTTAGCGCGGGTTCTGTGGTAGAGACAGTTAGGATACTTTTCCTGATTGAGCTTGTACATTTTGTCCCAGCTGTCATCGGGGAGTGAAGTAACTTCCTCGGTGAGAGCGTCGAGCTGCTCCTTTGAGCCGTCGATCCAAACTACCTTATCAGGCTGGCAGAGAGCAACCATCTCGTCAACCCACTTTAATACGTTGGGATTTTTTGTCAGTGACATTGTATAATACCTCCTAAAAAATTATCATGTAACTTGCGGAAATATTCACCGCAGCACAGAGCGTCCGACAAAAGTCAAACGTTCCTCTGATACTATTATATCTGTTTTTTGTCAATGTGTCAATAGCGGCAGACGGTATTTTTTAGGAATAGCAATATTACGCAAAAACACAGCAAAAAATGCGAATGACCGTAGGTTAACAACAGAAATGAGCAGCAATCCCCGTTGGTGATATATAAAAAAAGGCACGTTGTTATATTTTTATCAAAGTGCATTTGAAAAAATTCAGCCAAAAATTTGCATTTTCTTTTCATTTGTGTTATAATGTATTGGTTTTGTATGCAGAAGACGATGTCCTCTCAGACTAAAGAATCAGCGGAAAGGAGCTTCGCTTATGGAAAAGAAAAAAGCAACCAACTGTGAGACCTGCACAAACTACGTCTATGACGAGGATTACGACTGCTACGTCTGTATGATAAATCTTGACGAGGACGAGATGTACCGATTTTTACAGGGCACAAACTATTCCTGTCCGTATTATCGTCTTGATGACGAGTACGGTGTTGTACGCCACCAGAATTAGCGTATGACGCAGCTTCCAACAGTTCCGTCCGAGTGAAGTTCGGCTGTCTCTGCCTGTCCGTCATGGCATAGCTCTCCGAGAACGGCGATGATGTCGCAGGGCGGCGCTATCCCCTGCTTTACAGCCTGATCCGTTATCCCGATCAGCAGCTCTGCATCATTGCTGCGAAGAAGCTCTTCGCCGTTTTCACTGCACACCACTCTGCACGAAGGCGACAGCTTCCATTCCCTCAGCATATTTCCGAGAACGCCGAGAGAGTCCTCGCCGTCAACGATAACGAGCTCGGTATAGCCTGTAAATATGGGCTTGCCGCCGATGAGCTCCGCAGAACGTCTGGCTGAGTGCATATCATCCCCCGTCCCCACAATGACACCGTCAATGTTAAATAAAGAGAAAACAAGCTGGTTTCCGGAAACCGAAACAGCCCGGAGATAGCATTTTTCATGGATCCGTCCCGAGGCACAGCCTGTGACGGACAGCAGCGCCATAAAGGCTGCTGAAACAAAGAATTTTCTGTTCACGGATGATCTCCTTTTATTTTTTATCAATTTAACCTATTGTTCATAAAATTGCTTTAAAATATCAACACTGTTACCCTTAAAATATGATACTATTATAATGAGAAATTGCAGGAGGTGAGTCAATGAAACTTACTGACACCTCAGAGAAAAATATCATCAATGTTGTAGAACAATTTGACTATTCGACTCAGGACGACCGCTACAACCAGAGCTTTATAAAGTGGCGTAAAAATAAGGATAACCCCTATGCCTTCAACTTCAAGATGGACCGAAGAGAAAGCGTATTCGTTGAAGGAAAGGGCTTCGAAAGCCGCTCTCTGCCCACAGCCGAGCGAAACTGCGTCATCAAGATAATGAACGTTGCAGGTATCGCCATGCTAATGTGGATAGTTATCGACAATATCATCGGCAAGGCAGTAATATCCCTTTTTGATTTTCTCGGCTTCAACATACACGCCTCTTTCTTCAGCACAGGAGTTTACGGCGGCGATATTGAGATCGTAACATACCTCATTCTTGTTGGTCTGATGAAAATAATCATTCCGGGGATATACGTTCACCAAAAGATGAAAATGCCATTCAAGGTCGAGTTCATGACAAAGCTGAAGCACTCCGCCGATATGATCGGATCCCTCTGCCTGTCTCTTGCTGCAAGTGCAGTAACGAGCCTTCCAAGCATCTATACAAACAGAACAAGGCAGCTTTTCAATTATTTCCGCGAAATAGATGCAGATGCATCGGCATGGGACCAGAAGCAGTTCATTATCTATGCAGTATTCGATATCATCATCGTTTCGGTGATCTCAGAGCTGTTTTTCAGAGGAGCTGTTTTCGGAGCGCTCCGACAGTTCGGCGACATATTCGCCGTACTGATAACCTCGCTGATGTCTGCCTTCCTTGTCCAGGATGTCCGCGAGTTCCCTGCGGCTCTCCTCATGGCAGCTGTTGCAGGTGAGGGAATGCTCAGAAGCGGTTCGATACTTACAGCCATATACGTTCAGATCATTTTCAAGCTCTACCGAATGGCTCTTATACTGCTTGAATCAACATCAGCCGACAGCATATTCCTGAAACGAAACATCTTTATCCTTGCGGTATTCGTTGTCGGAATTGCAGGTGTTACCTTCGTTTATATCCTGAACAAGAAAAAGAACCGCAACAGGATAGCGGTATACAAGTCAGAAGTCACTGCCCCACAGAGGTTTATGACAGCTTTCAGAAGCTACCCTGTGCCTGCTGTAGTGGGTGTATGTGTAATGGCTGCCCTTATAAAGCTTATATTATAGACCTTTCAAGGAGCATATCAATGGATAGATATATGTCCCGTGCACTTGAGCTGGCAAGGCTCGCCTTTGAAGAGGGCGAAGTCCCTGTGGGAGCAGTAGTCGTAAAAAAGACCACAGGAGAAATAGTCGGCGAGGGACGGAATATGCGTGAGGGTGCTAAGAATGCCCTTGCTCACGCTGAGATAATGGCAATAGACGAAGCCTGCCGCACTCTTGGAGGCTGGCGCCTTCCTGAGTGTGCAATATACGTCACGCTTGAACCCTGCCCAATGTGCTGCGGCGCCATTATTAATTCACGTATCGACAACGTCGTCTTCGGTGCTTATGACATTAAAAGCGGCTCTGCTGTTTCGGTACAGAAAATGTTTGAGCTTCCCTACAACTACCGCCCCGATGTCACTGGCGGAGTCATGGAAGAGGAGTGCTCGGCAATACTTTCGGAGTTTTTCCGACAGCTCCGCGAAAAGAAAAGCCGCAAATAAAGATCCGCGCCTATCCGCTGCTTTCAGCAGCGGATCTTTTTGCGCCCAGAGGCGCAACAATCAGCGCGGCAAAAGCCGCGCAGGCGCGGAGGCCGGAAAGCTCCCTGCTGCCAATAATAAAAGCGGCTCCTATCATCATCGCCGTGACCGTCAGACTTCGCCAGCGCTGAAAGCGCGGAATGATCGCCTCAAGCAGATAAGCTCCCGTCATGACCTGCAGGGTCACCGAGAAAACTGCCAGCACCGAAAATACCACAAGAAATATTGAGTCTATACGCTGAGCCTCAAAGGGTTGAGAGAGCTGTGCTGCCGTTATTACAGGATGCTCTGTGAGCGTCATTATACCGCCCGCAACAGGCAGCACTGTAAGGAACACCGCCGCAGCTGCGGCAGCTTTTGCTGTAAAAAATACCGTTGCCGCTCTGCACTTATCCCCTCTCACTTTGCCAAGCCAGACCGCTGCTCCGCCAAGGCTTCCGCTTAGTCCGAATCCTCTGAAAAGTTCTCCCAACAGCCCCTGCCTGCCTGAACGGGTGACGTTCTCCCAGTCCGCATTGAAAACTGCACTGATAAGATCCACCAAAAGACAGGTCAGTGCAAGGAACGCGGCTATCACCGCTGCCCGTGAAACGGATTTTATTCCCGTGGATGATGCATAAAGACATACAAGCGCGATAAGCCCTGCGACCATGATACTACCCATTACTCCGCCGCTTTCCTCATATGGAATATATATTTCGGAGCTTGTCTGCCACAGGGAATTTAACAACGCTCCGCCGCAGAATACTGCATAAACGAGATAAAAAAACTCTGCCCACTTTTTAAGAGTTCCACCCTGTACCGCAAAGCCCACAAATACAAGGTACTGTATAGCCGTTCCTGCCAGTATCCCCAAAAGGGTAGTAACAGATACACTCCCCATGCAGCAGCACAGGCAGAACAGCTCCGTAATAAGCAGCAATGCTGTGAATTGATATTTCGATATACTATTCATGGTACTCCTCAACAGTAAAGCCCCTGTTCTGGAGCTTCTTTATTCCGCTGCGGACTGCGGTATCACCCATGCCTTTTTTTCTGAAGGGAGACAATGGAGCCATATACGGAAAACCGTAGTCCTCTGTAGCGCAGATATTCACCAGAACCGCACAGGCAAGGAGACTTATGCCGAAAAGTCCCAGCGCTCCCCCTGCAGCGAGAAATGCAAAACGCAGAACCGTCACCTGAGGATTCAGCTCGGGAACTACAAGTCCTCCCAGAACAGCAAGGGCAGTCATGGTCAGAAGCGGAGTGCTCACCAGTCCGGAATTCACCGCAGCATCGCCGATTATCAGTCCGCTGATTATACTTACCGCTCCGCCCACAGGCTTTGGCAGCCTCACTCCTGCCTCCCTTATTATCTCATACATCAGCAGTACGAACACCGCCTCTGTCACTATGGACAGGGGCGCTTTTTTCTCCGCCTCAACAAGAAGCATGAACAACGTGCTGTTGAGAAGCTCAGGATGATACATGACTATCGCTACATAAAAGGAGGGCAGCAGTACCGCCGCAAGAAAAGCCGCATACTTCAGCCAGCGTATGAACGTGGCATAATATGGCTTATAGGCATAGTCGTCAAGAGTCTGAAAGCTTTCGCAGAACAGGTGAGGTATCACTATGGCATAGGGGACTCCGTCCACCAGCAGAGCCACACGCCCCTCGATAAGCTTTGAGCTCAGCACATCGGGGCGCTCCGTAGTTCCCGTGGAATCAAACAGTTCAAAGCTGCCGTTCTCCACAAATGGGCGCAGATACCCCGTAGTCAGTATGGCTTCAAGCTCAACGTCGTCAAGGGAGCGGCGTATCTTCTCCATAAGTGCCTTCGGCACACGGTCCTTCATGTAGCAAAGGCATATATCCGTTCCGCTCTTGTCTCCTTTTTTCGACAGCTCCATGACCAGCTCAGGTGACTTTATCCGCCTGCGTATCTGCGACATATTAGTGCGGACGGTCTCAGTGAAGCCCTCGTGAGCTCCCATTATATTGCCCTCGCCGAGGGGCTCCTGAACTCCCCTTGTATTGTATCCCTGCACTCCGAAGGCAAGTCCATAGTCCATACCCTCCGCAAGAAGAACAGCAAATCCCGAGTTCATCAGCCGAAAAAGCTCGTCGTAATCCCCGACCTCGGGGCGATCTGTGGAGAGCAGAAGCTCCTCATTAATATGATGAAACAGCCTGTGAGCGTCCTTTTGCTGTGGAATATCGGTTATGGGCTCGAATATGAGCTCCGTGATGACCGATGTTGACACCATGCCCTCGCAGCACAGAAGAGCGCAGTGTATACCTCCGGTCACGAAACGGTTTATGAGCACGTCGGACGAGCCTCCCGAAATGCGGCGTATCTCGTCGATGCTGCGGTCAAGTGAGGACAGCAGTTGTTTTTTCTCCATTATCTCACCTCAGCGGTATTATCTGCTGGAACTGCGAAATTATACCTGTAGGGGCGGATATTATCCGCCCGTGTAAAACCGTACATATACGGTATCATCTGTAGGGGCTGACGTCCTCGACAGCCCATTTGAGCCGCCTTGCAAGAGAAGGCGTCCCTAATAATAAAAAGCCGCCCGTATATCAATACGGACGGCTGCGATATTCAGCGCTTATATTTTGAATATATCCTTTTATAAGTAAGAAACAGTACAGGTATCCCGACGACAGTTCCCACAGCGACAACTATTCCTGCAATATCAAGCTGAAATAGCCCAAGAACCGCCCCTGCCCAGAATACAGCAGAAAAAGCTGTCCACATAAGCCCGTTTGCTTTGTTATAGGCAGGAATATCCGATATTTCAGTTTCCCTGACTTCTCTGCCCGACCAGAACCACATGGGCTTTTTCCGCTTCCATGCGTAGATACCGAAACAGGTAAATAAAACACCAATGGGAATCATGATGATAAGCCACAGAACTCTTTCCATACCTGCACCTCCCAAACTTCCTTCAAAAACGTGCGCACGATGTGCGCCCCTAACGTTATTTTTATAACATTGTTATCTCTCTGAAAACATCCTCGGTGTTCCTTGAAGCTCCTTCAAAATTCGGCCATGCGTCAATTCCGTCGCCGCTTTTCCTCGGAATGATATGGATATGGAAATGGGGCACGGACTGACCTGCGCTCTCACCGTCGGCATTGAGGAGATTTACTCCCTCATAGCCGCATTTCTCCACAAGGTGCTCCGACACCTTTTTCACTGTCCTCATAAGGCTTGTCAGCGTTTCTTCATCGCAGTCCAGAATATTCATGCAGTGCTTTTTCGGGACTGCAAGGATATGTCCGTCAACGTCCTTTGCCGTGTCCATAAACACAAGAGTATGCTCGTCCTCATAGACCTTCATGGGCTGAAATTCACCGCTTATAAGCTTGCAGAAAATACAGTCGTTCATAGTTATCCTGTCATTTCTTTATCTTCATGGAGATATCGAAGCACTTAACGGAATGAGTAAGCGCACCGAGAGAGATTATATCCACGCCTGTCTCTGCAACTGCGCGGATATTCTCGGCGGTGACATTGCCCGAAGCTTCAAGGAGAGCCTTTCCGCCTGCAATTGCAACAGCCTCCTTCATCTCGTCGCAGCTCATATTGTCCAGCATGATTATCTCAACACCTGTTGCAAGTGCCTCGCGAAGCTCGTCCAGTGTACGCACTTCAACTTCGATCTTTACAGTATGACCTATCTTCTCACGGAGCGCGTTCACAGCCGCAGTGATTCCGCCGTAAGCGTCAATGTGGTTGTCCTTGAGCATTGCCGCGTCGGAGAGATTGAAGCGATGGTTCTTTCCGCCGCCTACTGTTACCGCATACTTCTGGAGTGCGCGAAGTCCCGGGAGAGTCTTTCTTGTGTCGGTAACGGCAGCCTTTGTGCCCTTTACAAGCTCAACGCACTTGTTTGTGGCAGTTGCGATACCCGACATATGCTGTAGGAGGTTGAGAGCTGTTCTCTCGCCTTTGAGGAGTGTGAGAGTGCTTCCTTCAAGCTCTGCGATTATATCGCCCTTCTGAACCTTTGTGCCGTCCTGAAGGAGTATCCTGAAGTCAACGTCGCCGCCTGCGAGGTCAAAAACTCTCTTTGCCACCTCGATACCACAGACAACGCCTGTATCCTTTGCAACGTAGTAAGCAGAGCTTCTGTGGTCGGCAGGGATAAGGTTATCTGCCGCAGCGTCGATATAGTTTATGTCCTCCATGAGGGCAGTGGTGATTATATTATCAACATAGCATTGTAAAAGCTTCATTAATATCTTCCTTTCTGTTGTAAATCAAAATTTAGCGTAGTAACTTGCGGAACCCATGAACGGGATTCCAAAGGGACTGTGTTCCTTTGGTCAGGTCAAGGGTTACTCCCCACAGAGTGGGGAGATGTCGCAATGCGACAAAGGGGGCGGACCCGATTAGGGGGACAGCCCTTGTGGGGTGACTCCCCACAGTGTGGGGAGATGTCGCAAAGCGACAGAGGGGCTGGGGCGGTTAGCCTGGGGCAAAGCCCCGCAGTTACAAAGCGCTCCGCAAAGGGTGAATTGAAAAAAAGTCCAGTGGACTGTTTTTCAAGAGGGTGACTCCCTACAGTGTAGGGAGATGTCTGAAGGACAGAGGGTGCCGGACACGATTAGTGTCGCCCTGCAAGAGAGGGCGTTCCCTAAAGGGACGTCGAGGACGCCGTCCCCTACTTAGTTCTTGGATCTTAGCTCTTAGTTCTTATCACGATTTGTACTTCGAGTCTATGCACAGGAACTCCTCTAAGGTAAGTCCCGAATCATAGACCTCCTTTGCAAGCTGCTTTCCGAGATAGCGAACGTGCCATGACTCATACTGATATCCCGTGATATTCTCCTTGCCCTTCGGGTATCGGAGTATAAAGCCGTACTTATAGCAGTTAGCCGCAAGCCACTTTGCCTCTGGAGTATTTGTGAATGCGGAGCTTGCGTAGTTTATATCCATAGCAAGACCTGTCTGGTGTTCGGAATGTCCTGCCCTTGCGGAATATGTATCAGCCGCAGCCTTTCCGTCACGGGCAACATAGCCGTTGTAAAGCTGGTTCTGATAATCGTATGAGCGGAATCCCGAGCATATGCTAAGGCTGAGTCCTGCCTTTTTCGCATCAGCCTGCATGGTATTGAAAGCTGCCTGAGCATCGGGAAGTATCTTTCCGGGGTTATAGTCCTTTGGCAGCGAATAGGTCTTATTGGCAATGAGTATTCCGTTAACGTATGTTATGCCGTTTTTGACCTCTATCTCCTGCTTTGTGAACGTCTCCAGTCCACCGTCGGACCAGAGTATTGCAAAGTGCATTGAATCGCTGTGGGTTATCTTTCCAGCGGTATTATTATCAGTGCTGCCGAAGTGGAAAACAATGTCCCCGCCGTTGGGAGCGTACTCGAATCGCGTAACATTTTTGTTCTTGTCGGTGCGCTTTCCGCTGAGTCCGCTAATCTCATAGGTGTCACCGTTTGTGGTCACCCAGCGGCCTGTGAGAAGCTCCGATGACTTTATGCTGTTATCACAGAAATAACGGAAGGTCTCTGCGGACGCTCCGCCCCAGTTCACCACGAAGGTTTCCTCATCCTTCCATGTGATGAAGCCAACAAGAGCTTCGCCGTCCTTCGTTTGAAGGATGACCGTATTCTCATCGCTTTCAATGGTGAAATCGGTGGTCTTTCCCGAAGGCTCAACGATAGTACCCTTTCCGTCACCGAAGCTGAAGTATCTTTTGGCTCCTGCAATATCGCCTATCCATGTACCTGTGGGGAGCTTTTCACTGCTCCTGATGATAATATCCTGCAATTCAGCAAGGTCAAAGGGATCGATATTACCGTCGCCGTTTATATCTGCGGCAATTGACTGATTCTCATTGAGACCGTAACGTCCGAGGAGATAATTCTTGAGGATAACGATATCTGCAACAGATACCCAGTCATCACGGTTAAGGTCTCCGGGGACCATGAGTGCAGCACCGATAGCCGCAAAGGGCTGTGCATAACCTGCAATAACAGCACCTGCTACTGCCGAGGCTGTAAAACGTCTTAATTTTGTCACAGATATCACCTCACAAATAAATATAGAAAAGCCGAAGCTTACTGCATTACCTCACCGAGGATAATGTAAGCAACAGTAACGATAGACTTTGCAAGCACAAAGTCAGCATCAACGAAATATCCGCCGTTTATAAGGTCATCGCGTATCTCCTTTACGCGCTTGAAGCCCTCTGCGGCAGCCTTTTTATCAGGGATAACGAAATAGCAGTTCTGGAGTATCTTTCTGGTCTCTGTACGTACTCCCTTTGGTATGCGTGAAGCACCCATATGTGCATCGAACTCTGCCTCCTCGAAGTCCTTGGGAGCGTCAGCCATCTTTGAAGCGATGCTGTTAGCTGCATGGCGCGAGAAAACAAGTGCTTCAAGTAAAGAATTGCTGGCAAGACGGTTGCTTCCGTGGACACCTGTATGCGAGCACTCGCCGCAGGCATAGAGATTCGGAAGGCTGGTCTCGGAATTATTGTCAACATCGATGCCGCCCATAAGGTAGTGCTGACACGGGAATATGGGCACAGGCTCCTTGGTAAGGTCGTAGCCCTGTTCAAGAAGATTCTTGTATATCATAGGGAAACGGTTCTTGAGGAACTCGCTGTCCTTATAGCTTATATCGAGATAGAAGTCAGTGGAGTTCTGCTTGCGCGATTCAAGGACGATCGCATGGGAAACAACATCTCTCGGAGCAAGCTCTAAGCGCTCGTCGTAGTTGTGCATGAAGCGCTCCTTCTTGCAGTTGAGGAGATATGCTCCCTCACCGCGGACAGCCTCTGATATAAGGAAGCATTCACGGGTAGCACGGTTGTTGAATGCAGTCGGGTGGAACTGCACATAGCTGAGATTCTTTATCTTAGCTCCCATTTCGTAGGCAAAGGTTATACCGTCGCCTGTAGCGATAGCAGAATTTGTTGTGAACTGATATACTCTGCCGATACCGCCTGTAGCAAGTATCATGAAGTGACAGTTGCAGGTCTCGTAGCTGTCGTCGGGCAGCTTCAGAAATGCCGAGTAGCCTGTACTTGTGCGCTTTACACCGCACATAATGGTATTCTCCATGATAGTAACATTGCTGAGCTTCTGAACGTTTTCAAGGAGAGTTGAGGTTATCTCCTTGCCTGTAGCATCAGCATGGTGGAAGATACGATGGTGGCTGTGACCGCCCTCAAGGGTGCGGTGGTAAGTGCCGTCGGGATTCTTGTCAAACTCTACACCCAGCTCGATAATATGCTCGATGTCCTGAGCAGCCTCACTGACGAGGGTATGAACAGCCTCGACATTATTCTTGAAGCTTCCTGCGATAAGTGTATCGTTCTGGTGATACTGGATATTATCCGTGGGAGAGTTGTAAACACCTGCGATACCGCCCTGGGCAAGTGATGAATTGCACAGCGGCAGATCACGCTTGCAGAGGATAAGGATATTGAGCTCCTTAGGAAGGTTGATAGCTGCGTAGAGACCTGCTGCACCGCAGCCTGCTATAATAACATCATAATTTCTGGACATGATATGGACCGTCCTTTACATAAAAATCTATACATTATTATTATATCACACTTGTTGTAAAAAGTAAATCCAAATTTTGCGCAATATAATAGTGATACCATGAACAATATTTCCTTGATCGTTATACCGGTTTTCCAGCACTTATATCCCCATATAGGATGTTACATCACCTGTGACAAAGGATATTATCCATAAAAAATCCCTGCTTTAAAAAAGCAGGGAAATATTTATACGTATTTTTCTTCTATTATATCCTTTATGGCAAGTATGAGAAGCTTTGTTAGAATAGGCTCGACATAGTTTTCGGAATCCTCGGAAATAATGAAAAGCGGATATTCCTGTCCTGCA
Organism: Ruminococcus flavefaciens; assembly: GCA_004554385.1. GTDB lineage: Bacteria > Bacillota > Clostridia > Oscillospirales > Ruminococcaceae > Ruminococcus > Ruminococcus flavefaciens_T. The sequence goes on along the minus strand of SFMO01000143.1, from coordinate 4,449 downwards.
TGCATACTTCTATTACGCTTGAAATAACAATACTTTCTTACCAAAAACTCTACTCTGTCCTTAAAGTGAATGTATTTTTCTTCCGTTTTCTTTTTTGAATAGATATCAGCCTTTTCTTTCAATTTCTCGATATCTACTTTGGTTTTATCAGTCATTACTTCTGAATTCAACTTGCTGAATATAGCTTCTCCGAGCACGGCATCTCTTTTAGCTTCTTTTGAGAAATAATCGTTGTAATATTTCTGAAAATTATGTCGTTCAAATCCATTTTTCAGGAAATAAAACCACTCCAGCTTGTTCCAGAATTTATCATTATCTATTTTTGCAACATATTCACAGGAATTACTCATATCATGACACAAAATAAAATCCGTTAGCCTGCAAAGCTTAGTTTCTTCAGAGGCCTCGGCATTCCCGACCATATTTGTATATAACGCATTCAAGCCGCTCCATGCACAGCGAAAGGAATCATGATAATAATCTGTAAGCTGAGCTTTTACGTAAAAAGATACAGCGTTGTAAAGCGGAATGTTTTCGTCACGCTTACCATTGAATATTTTTTCACACGCTTCTCTTTTTAACACATTTTCTATACTGTAATTGCTCCATTTTTTGGCAAGCTCAACTATTTTGTCAAGCTCATATTTTTCGCCGGAAACACAGTATGTCACGCTTTTACATTCAGGTATCTCTCCAAAGACTCCAATATAAAATCCAAGTGCCCGCTGCAAGTGCATTCTTATATAGCTTTTAGGAGAATCAAGCACCTTTTCAATCGGCATCGCATTAATTCTTTCATAATTTATCTCTATCTTATTTCGACAAATCACAACTTCATCGTCACATGCTTTTTTTTGAATATATGATTTTCCTCTGTATACCTCGCTATCATTGTCTGACTTAAATCCAACAATCAAGCTATGCTTAATACCTGACATTTTTATTACTCCATAAAAACTATTTCTTCTTCCATTTCAGCAGCACAAACGCGGTTATTCCCGTCAGAAGTGCCGTCAGACTGAGTGCAACCCATGTATAGTTAAAGGGTATATCATTAGTATTGATACCGTAGAATGCAAACATGATATTCGGTATCTGCAAGATAATGGTAACGATAGTAAGTCTCCACATAACGATATTCTGGTTATTGGAGATTATCGACGAAAAGCCGTCCATCATACTGGAAAGGATACCCGAGTAGATGCTTGCCATCTCGATGGCCTGCTTCATCTCGATGAGAACGTCCTCAAGGAGGTCCTGATCCTCGTCGTAGAGCTTTATTACTCTGCCGCGGAATATCTTCTCGATAGTGGCTTCATTGGCTTTCAGTGAAGTTGAGAAATATACGAGAGACTTCTCCAGCGCAAGGAGCTGCATGAGAAGCTCGTTCTTCATGGCGTCGTGGAGCTCCTGCTCGGCAGCGGATGATATCTTGTCTATCTGTTTCAGGTAGGTAAGGAACAGAGCCGATATCCTCAGCAGCAGCTGTAGCACGAATCTGGTCTTGAAATCGGGGCGGAGATTGCGTATGCCGCCTCTCTTTGCCTCGCTGAGTATCTGTGTCTCACGGATAGAGATAGTAAAAACGTACTCATCCGTAACGATTATACCCATTGGCAGGGTATAGAAGTTTTTGGTCTTGTCCTCGTCAACAGCCGATACAGGAGTATCTATGATAACAAGGGTCTGGTCGTCCTCGCGCTCGATACGGGACGACTCCTCCTCATCGAGAGCGGACTTAACGAAGCCGCTGTCCAGACCGTAGTCATCGATAAGCTCCTTTACTTCCGTGGGAGTCGGATCAACAACTGAGATCCAGCAGCCAGCAGACGGAGCATCGCACTGAGTCAGCGAACCTTTAATATAGCTGTAGAAATTTATCATTTTCATTTCGGGGCAGTCTGCGCCATTGCAGACCTTCCCTGCTCCTTTCGCCGAAATTCACTTCGGCAAAGGGACGAGAGCATTATCGTCTGCCGAAGCGTGGAATATTTTTCAAATTCCCATAAGGGTCAGAACTCATAATGCACCTCCAAAAATTCATAATACATTAATATTATATCAAATTCCGCCTCTGATTACAAGTACTTTTTCAAAAAAAGCTGTTGTAAATTCAGAACTTAGAACTTAGAACTCAGAATTAAGAAACAGCAACCATTTCATCAAGATAGGTTAACTGTTCGATCATACATAATTCTTCGTCTGATAATTTTTCTACATATTCACCGTTTAGTATCATAAAATAAACTCCTTTTTATGTTAATTATATTTTTCAAAAAATTCGCCAATATCGTATACATTTTCACTTCTTAATGATAAAAATGCATCTTGAAATACTTTTTCTTTATCAGTATCAAAAGAAAAGCAATAGAATCCTATGTAGTCATCACTTTCATAATACTCTCTTATATTACCATATAATAACTCCTTGATATTATAGTTTCTAACAATATTTATTCTATGACTTCCGTCCAATTCATGCTCATAAAGCCATTTAGCATAATTAACAGCGAATTCTTCTACCTGATCAGCGTTACAAATGTCTTCATTTACAAATATAATGTCAGAAACACCGAGCTTCCACTGGAAATCTCCATCTACCACCTCATTTTTCTTAATATCGCAGGCGTTGACTTTAAAAAATGCAATTACCTGATCCGAATCGAAATAATCCTTCATAAAGTCATTTGCCATTTCTTCTGCATAGTCAACAATAGACCTGTCGCTGTAATCATCAGAAAAGCCGTCCTTTGTTGCCTTTACAGTAACGGTATTTCTACCATAATCATTGCCTAATAAGCGCGGGTAGGCATACAGCGTTTCCGTCTGATTTGCCGCAGGCTCAAGGTATCCCGCATAGATGAATTCTTCACTATACTTTTCGTTGAGATAGGTTATCATCTCGTAGATACGCTGAATTGATTTAAGCTGAGAATCAGTCAGTTCATCGGCTTCCGTGGGAAGTCCTTCAGCAGCAAGCACTTCTTTCTGCCAGTCGTTGAGCAGTTCAGTCTGTGTTGATGTTGTTGACGCTGATTTATTGCCGCACGAAAAAACTCCTGCCGCAAGAAAAACTGTTGTAATTATTGCGATGATCTTTTTCATTAGTACCACTCCTTTTAATAAATTATAACACATCATACCCTTTTTTGAAAAGATTACGTATGTCACTTTTTCAGTGATACTTGTCATTTGTTTCGCCGGGCATACAAAAAAGGCTGCCGGACTTTTGTCCGACAGCCTTATTGCTGATGTTATCTCATTCAGAGAGTTCAGTCATCGTTTCTCTTTCCCCTGCGAGCTGCAAAAGCGCTGCCTGCTGCAAGTGCGAGTATCGCAAGTGCTGCACTGATGCTCTTTACGCCTGTCTTAGGAGAATCTGTAGTAGCCTTCTTTGGCTGCATAGTAGTCGAAACCTTCTTGGTAGTTGTAGTTGCTGCTGTTGTTGTAGTAGTTGTTGTAGTTGCAGCAGTTGTGGTTGTCGACTCCTCTGTAGTTGTAGTTGTTTCGGTAGTTGTCTCAGTAGCAGTTGTGGTTGTAGTTGCTGTAGTAGTTGTTGTTGTAGTTGTTGTTGTGGTTGTAGTAGTGGTTGTTGTAGATGTAGTAGTTGTTGTAGTTGTTGTTGTGGTAGTTGTAGTTGTTCTTGAAAGATCAATATCACCTACAATACCTGTTGTTGTAGTTGTTACTACAGCCTCGTCTATCATAACGATAGTCTGCTCTGAAGTTGCCTTACCGTCTACGGATACTACCTCACCGTTTGTGATCTCGAATACGATATCAGTTGCTACAACATAGCCTGTAGGAGCAGCTACTTCGTGAAGAACGTAGTTACCGTCTGAAAGCTTGATCTCTGTAGCAGATGTACCTGAGATCCATGTTACAGCGTCGCCTGTCTTCTTTACGAAGGTTGCGCCCTCGCCCAGCTCGACATCGCCGTCCTTGAAGTTTACAGTATTGCCGTCCTTGTCCTTACCTGTGAGAGTAAGCTCAGCTCCGGGTACCTCAGCTCCGTAAACGTCCTGCTTGTCGATCTTGACAGCAGCTGTAACAGTAGTTGTTGTTGTAGTTGTGGTCGTGGTAGTAGTTGTGGTTGTAGTTGTTGTCGAGGTTGTTGTAGTTGTGGTTGTAGTAGTAGTTGTTGTGGTGGTTGTAGTCGTTGTTGATGTAGTTGTAGTTGTTGTAACGATTATCTCGTCGATCATCTCAACTGTATCAGCAGACTTGCCGCCCTTTACTACCTTACCGTCCTTGACCTCGAATGTAACAGTTGTAGCCTTCTCATATCCGTTAGGAGCTGCGAGCTCATCAAGTGTATATGTTCCGTCCTCAACTGAAACTATTGTCTTTTCGTCGCCTGAGAGCCATACGAGAGCATCGCCAACGCTGTTGACTGCTTCGCCGCCCTTGCCGACATTGAGCTGACCATCCTTGAATGTGATAGCCTTG
>SFMO01000021.1 GCA_004554385.1 Ruminococcus flavefaciens | reverse complement strand
GCACCGCCTTTTCCATGGTTTTCTTTATTATACCATAGAAAACGCGTTGTACAGTTCGTGGCGAGAACCTGTATATTTCGTGGCGAATTATTGTATGCTTTTATTGGCCGATTCTGTACGTTTTATTATACCATTCACAAAGCTGTCATCCCACCCGACTATAGTAACGGCATGATTGGCGAATCTTGGCTTTCTTGGTGAGTATGAGCAGTTATACAAGCTCGACCAGTTCTTTCCCTTGTCTGACATGTAGGACACATCAACTGCCTGTCCACGATGTACAAAGCTCTTGACCAGAGCATTTATCTCGTCAAAATTGCTTCTGTCTCTGTCAAAATCAAAATTATATGACTTCTTCAAGTGATAATCCGCCTGATAATTCATCAGGTCGGTATCAGTATGGTTATCAAAAAAGCTTGTATTTTCATACGGGAGCTTTTCTTCGTTGACAGGCCCTATCCACTGAGACCATATATTGGTAATCATACGTGCCGTACCGCCCTCGGAGAGAATATCTGTCGTTTCGTATGACTCCGGTTTCAGCTGACCGTAACCATAATAATTATAATATGCAGAATGAAGCTCTGAAAGATCAATATGCGGAACATACTGCATCATACTTGACTCAGCACTGGCTACAGCCGCATGTACCCAGCAGGTACCATATCCGCCCTGATTCTTGACGGCTGTGGAGCCAAATACCTTTCGCATATCAAATTCTGACGGCATTTCGTCCCTTTCCTCAGCTTTTACTTCATTTGTTCCAACAGGTATATATGAAGCAAGAGGCTCAAACTTTATGCCATTCTGTCCCGCTACAGGATGAAGCACAGGCATGGATAATGAACCGCTGCATGCTGATACAACAGTTTTTTTATCATTGTATCTCCTGAGCGGCGCACTTACTTCAGCAAATACTGAAGCAGGCATATATGAGTACACAACTGAAGCCGCTGTGATAATAGCTGTTATAGCCTTGCATCTTCTCCTGACCATAAATATCGCCCCCTTGGTCATATAAAGGTATTATACCATATAATTAAACAAATAGCAACAATCACGGCAAAAAAAGAATACAAAAAGCCCATACTTATAAGAAGTATGGGCTTTGATCTTATGCTGTTACAATACTGTCTGCCTTATGGAGCTTAAGTTTTTCTACAGCCTGCTCTCTCATCTTGTATTTGAGTATCTTTCCTGCCGCATTCATGGGGAAGCCGTCTACGAAATCAACGTATCTCGGGCACTTGTGCTTTGCCATTCTTGCAAGGCAGAAATCCTTTATCTCCTGCTCTGTAGCTGTCTCGCCTTCCTTGAGTACGATACAAGCCATTATCTCCTCGCCGTAGTCCTCGTCGGGAACACCTATTACCTGTACGTCCTTAACCTTGGTATATGTATAGAGAAAGTCCTCTATCTCTTTGGGGTAGATGTTCTCTCCGCCGCGGATTATCATATCCTTGATACGACCTGTTATCTTGAAATATCCGTCAGAAGAGCGGCGTCTTGCAAGGTCGCCTGTGTGGAGCCACCCCTCGCTGTCGATAGCGGCAGCAGTAGCCTCGGGCATCTTATAGTAGCCCTTCATTATATTGTAGCCTCTTGCTACGAACTCGCCGTCAACGTCGTCAGGAACTTCCTGATTAGTCTCGGGATCAACTATACGGCACTCAACGCCGAAGATAGGTCCGCCGACTGTATTTACGCGCTGTTCCAGTGAGTCGGTAGTCTTGCTCATAGTTGTTGCGGGAGAAGCTTCAGTCTGACCATAGGTGATGCAGATCTCGCTCATGTGCATCTTCTCGACAACTTCCTCCATTGTCTTGATAGGACAAGGTGAACCTGCCATGATGCCTGTTCTCATATACGAAAAATCAGTCTTGTCAAAGTCCTCATGTCCGAGCATAGCAATGAACATAGTTGGTACGCCGTGGAAGCAGGTTATCTTCTCCTTGTTTATGCAGGCCAGTCCCTTTCTCGGTGAGAAACGTGTTATAGGAGACATAGTTGTGCCGTGTGTCATGGAAGCAGTCATAGCGAGGACCATGCCGAAGCAGTGGAACATCGGCACCTGT
>SFMO01000142.1 GCA_004554385.1 Ruminococcus flavefaciens | reverse complement strand
TGACAGTAACTCCAGAAGGTGAAATTATATTTGAATATGCGGACAAGCTGTTCCGTCAGGCTGAAATGATCGAGGATTATTGTAAGGCTGTAAGTAAAAAAGTACGCAGCTTTTCACTTGCCACTTTGAGCGCAGATTACATTACTGAGGCATTTTCGAGCTTTTCCGAGCGCGTCGGCTCAGAGACTTCAATAGAACTTTATTTTAACGAAGCTAATACAGAGCAGATAATAAACAGTATACTATGTAATCAGTACAGGCTTGGCATAATTCGCTACGATAAAGCATATGACAGCTATTTCAGGAAGTTTTTTGAAGAAAAGAATATATCGTTTGAACTTCTTAATGATCCGCCATGTGTTATAGCAGTGAGTAATAAGGATGTGCTCTCTGTACCTGAACGTGTATCTGTGCAGCAACTTGGAATGTATTCGTATACTGAGGTAAAATACAATGATCCATTTGTGCCGTTTGCATCTGATACTCAGGTTCGGACAGAAACACCGGAATCAAAGGAACGAGTTATATACGTCAGCAGTAGAATATCGCAGATCGAGCTTGTTGCCCGAAACACAAGAGCATATATGATAACAGCACCATTGACAGATAAACAGCTTGAAAAATACGGACTTATCCAATTGGAAATATCCGACTCGGAACGAGAATACAGGGATGTATTTATTCACAGCAGCAGCTATGCTCTCACAGAAACGGATAATATGTTTCTCGATGAGCTCATGAGGTCAAAAAGGAAATACAGGCAAGGAGTTTTAACATGAACAAGATAACCATTATCGGAACAGGAAGCGTTGGCTCAACTATTGCATACGCTCTGTCATTGCTCGGAACGGCCTCCGAGATAGTTATGATAGACATAAACAACGAAAAGGCACTGGGAGAGGCGCTTGACATAAGACAAGGCTCACCCTTTTGCAGTCCCTTTACTGTGTATGCAGGCAGCTATGAGGATGCTGTCGGCTCAGATATAGTAATAATCACATCGGGTATTGCGAGAAAACCGGGACAGTCAAGACTGGAGCTGGCGCAGACTAATGTAAATGTTCTCAAAAGCATTATCCCGAATATCACAAGATATGCGGGAGAAACAAATTATCTCATTGTCAGCAATCCTGTGGACGTTATGACATACGTTTTCTGCAAGTGCTCGGGGATCCCTGATAACAAGATAATCGGATCGGGAACTATTCTTGATACCTCAAGGCTGCGCACCCGCATATCTGAATATTACAAGATAAATCAAAGCAACGTACACGCATATGTTCTGGGAGAACACGGCGACTCCTCTTTTATACCGTGGTCGATAGCTAATATTTCCAATATTCCTATCAGCAGGTATCATGATTCTCTGCTGCGTTCAGACAACATTGTGCCGCAATTTGATTTCAGCGAGGTGGAGGAGTACGTCCGAAAATCAGGTGCAAGCGTTATAGAGCGCAAGGGAGCGACCTTCTACGCTGTATCCACATCTGTCTGTTACATATGCAAATGCTTGCTGACAGGTATTGATACCACCATGACCGTCTCAACAATGCTTCACGGTGAATACGGTCTGAAGGATATATGTCTCAGCATACTGAATATCATCGGCAACAACGGTGTGCAGAACAAGATAATGCTGCCCCTTACAGAAAGCGAGATAACTGCTCTGCACAACAGCGCGGACTGTGTAAGGAATGTCATCAACAGCATTAAGATATAAGCACTGTATATTGTCTAAGGTGATATAACGGATATACTTTTTTGATTATTCCTGATTATGTGTAATCGTGATAAAATAATTATAGCCATTGGGATACATTTATAAATTAATATATAAAAAGGAGGAAATTTTATGGCACGTTTTACACTTCCCCGCGATATTTATCACGGAAAGGGAGCACTTGAAGCTCTTAAAACATTCAAGGGAACAAAGGCTGTTATCTGTGTTGGAGGAGGCTCTATGAAACGCTTTGGCTTTCTTGACAAGGCTGAGGCGTATCTGAAAGAAGCAGGCATGGAGGTTCATATCTTCGACGGTATCGAGCCTGACCCGTCTGTTGAGACAGTAATGAGGGGCGCAGATTTCATGCTTGAATTCCAGCCCGACTGGATAGTTGCGATCGGAGGAGGTTCACCTATCGATGCTGCAAAGGCAATGTGGATAAAATATGAGTATCCTGACTGCACCTTTGAGGATATGTGCAAGGTATTCGGTATACCGGAGCTTCGCAAAAAAGCGCATTTCTGTGCAGTGTCCTCTACCTCCGGAACTGCTACTGAGGTAACTGCATTCTCTATCATCACCGACTACAGCAAGGGGATCAAGTATCCTATCGCAGATTTCGAGATAACCCCCGATGTTGCTATCGTTGACCCGGAGCTTGCTGAGACCATGCCGCAGAAGCTTGTGGCCCACACCGGAATGGACGCTATGACTCACGCTGTTGAAGCTTATGTTTCTACTGCTAACTCTGATTATACCGACCCGCTGGCTATCCACGCCATTGAGATGATAATGAACGATCTCGTTCCCTCATACAACGGAGATATGGCTGCCCGTGACCGTATGCACAACGCACAGTGCCTGGCAGGTATGGCATTTTCAAATGCTTTGCTTGGTATCGTTCACTCTATGGCTCACAAGACAGGTGCTGCATTTGCGGATCACGGAGCACATATTATTCATGGTGCTGCAAATGCAATGTATCTGCCGAAGGTCATCGCATTCAACGCAAAGGACGAGACTGCCAAGAAACGTTACGGAGTGATCGTTGACTACATGGGAATAGCTCCTAAGACGGACTCTGATGACGAAAAAGTGGCTGCTCTCATTACATATCTTCGCAAGATGAACGACGACCTTAACATTCCCCACTGTATAAAGAATTACGGTGCGGACAGCTATCCCACAGAGCAGGGCTTCGTTCCTGAGGAGGTATTCCTTGAAAGGCTCCATGATATTGCAGTAAATGCTATCGGCGATGCCTGCACAGGCTCTAACCCGAGACAGCCCTCAGTTGAGGAAATGGAGAAGCTCCTCAAGTGCTGCTACTACGATACAGATGTAGACTTCTGATCTACATTAGTATAAACCTTCATGAGCGATCAGCCCGACGGCTTCCATACACGTCGGGCTGATCGACAAATAAACGATGTATAGTCAATTAACAATCATAAAAGATCGGAGAATAATCAAGTGTATAAGATCGTTACAAAAAAGCGCCTGAATCCCACAGTCACGCAAATGGAGATAGAAGCTCCGCTGGTCGCAGCAAAAGCTCTGCCGGGACAGTTCATAATCCTGCGCGTTGACGAAGAAGGCGAGCGTATACCGCTTACTGTTGCGGGTACTGATAAGGAAAAGGGCACTGTAAAAATTATTTTTCAGATAGTCGGAAGAACGACCGAAAAGCTGAATCACAAAAACGAAGGCGAGTTCATTCAGGATTTTGCCGGACCTCTCGGAGCAGCAACACATACCGACGGTATCAAAAAGGTCTGTATAGTCGGAGGAGGAGTTGGCTGTGCTATTGCTATGCCTGTAGCACAGGAATTCCACCGTCTCGGTGCAGGGGTAACAAGTATCATCGGCTTCAGAAGCAAGGAGCTTCTGATACTGGAGGACGAATTCAGAGCTTGCTCAGACAAACTTGTTGTAATGACAGATGACGGTTCATATGCACGTCAGGGAAATGTCACTGTGCCGCTGAAGGAGTTCCTCGAAGCGGGAGAAAAATTTGACATGATAATCACTATCGGCCCTCTGATAATGATGAAGTTTGTTGTTGCAGCCGCAAAGCCGTTTGATGTTCCGGTAACTGCGTCTATGAACCCTATCATGATAGATGGTACGGGAATGTGCGGCGGATGCCGCCTTACTCTTACACAGGACGGCAAGAAGGTAACGAAATTCGCCTGTGTTGACGGTCCGGACTTCAATGGATATGAGATAGATTTTGATGAGGCAATGTCCAGAGGAAGAATGTATGTAGAGTACGAACACCGTGCATACGAGGACGCCTGCAATCTGTTCAAGGGGGTGAAGTGAGATGCAGAAACCGAATATGTCCCTTACAAAGAATCCAATGCCCACACAAGATTCTAAGGTCAGAGCACATAATTTCAGTGAGGTTGCTCTTGGCTATTCAGGGGATACAGCTATCGACGAAGCAATGCGCTGCCTTAATTGCAAGAATATGCCTTGCGTTGCAGGCTGCCCTGTAAATATACATATCCCTGAATTTATCTCAAAGATAAAGGAAGGAGAGTTTGAAGAAGCGTACAGAATCATCAGCAAGTCATCAAGCCTTCCTGCTGTATGCGGCAGAGTCTGTCCGCAGGAAACACAGTGTGAATGTCAATGTGTCAGAGGTAAAAAGGGCGAACCTGTCGGCATCGGCAGACTTGAGAGATTTGTTGCTGATTGGCATAACTCTCATATTGACGAGCCGCCTGCCTATCCTGTATCAAACGGTCACAGAGTTGCGATAGTCGGCTCTGGTCCGTCAGGACTTACTTGTGCAGGAGACCTTGCAAAGAAAGGCTATAAGGTCACGGTTTACGAAGCACTTCACACAGCGGGCGGAGTCCTCGTTTACGGAATACCCGAATTCAGACTTCCAAAGGCTATCGTTGCAAAGGAAGTGGAAACGCTGAAAGCACTCGGAGTCGAGATAGTTCCCAATGTTGTTATCGGTAAAACGCTTACTGTCGACGAGCTGTTTGATATGGGTTTTGAGGCAGTATTCATCGGTTCAGGTGCGGGACTTCCCAACTTCATGGGCATACCCGGCGAAAGTCTGAAAGGCGTGTACTCCGCAAACGAATTTCTCACCAGAAGCAACCTCATGAAGGCGTATCTTGATGCTCCGGAAACACCCATAATGAAAGGCGGAAATGTGGCAGTTGTAGGCGGCGGAAACGTGGCTATGGACGCTGCAAGAACTGCGCTGCGTCTCGGTGCGGAAAAGGTCTACATCGTATACAGACGCTCCATGGAAGAGCTTCCTGCCCGTAAGGAAGAAGTCGAACACGCTCAGGAGGAGGGCGTCGACTTCCGTTTGCTCAACAATCCTGTCCAGATACTCGGCTATGAAAATCCTGATGATCCACGTGCCCCTAAAAATGGTTTTGTAACAGGTATGAAGTGCATAAAAATGGAGCTTGGAGAGCCTGACGAAAGAGGCAGACGGCGCCCGATACCGGTTGAGGGAAGCGAGTTTGTTCTTGATGTTGATACTGTTGTTATCTCTATCGGAACATCGCCGAATCCACTTATTAAAAATACTACAAAGGGACTCGAGGTCAACTCCCACGGCGGTATCATCGTAAACGAGGACGGACTTACCTCAAGAAATGCAGTCTACGCAGGCGGTGATGCTGTTACAGGTGCGGCTACAGTTATCTCTGCAATGGGTGCAGGAAAGACTGCTGCAAAGGCAATAGATGAGTACATAATGAGCAAGGAGGAAGTATGAAGAAAGAGTTCGATTTTACCATAGTTGACAGTATTCTTGCAAAATATCCTGCAAATGAAAATTCTACGATAGCAATATTGCAGGATATCCAGGAGCACTATCACTATCTGCCCGAGGAGATATTTTCCTATGTGGCAAAGGCTATAAATGTAGGCGAGGCAAGGCTTTACGGAGTTGCAACGTTCTATGAGAATTTCTCTCTGGAGCCAAAGGGAAAGTATGTCATTCGCTGCTGTGACGGAACTGCCTGTCACGTCAGAGGCTCTCTGCCGATACTTAACAAGCTCCGTGACGAGCTTGGTCTCAGCGAGGATAAGAAAACTACCGATGATCTTAACTTCACTGTTGAGACTGTTTCATGTCTGGGAGCCTGCGGACTTGCTCCTGTACTTACAGTGAACGGTGATGTTTATCCTGCAATGACCCCGGATAAGGCGGCAGAGCTTCTGAACGAACTGAAAGAAATAATTGCAAAGGAGGCGGAGAATAATGAGTAAGATCAATTCCAGAGAGGAACTGAATGCTCTCCGTCAGGTCTGTATAAGAGCCCTGAACGCGGAAAAAACGAAGATCCTTGTCTGCGGTGGAACGGGCTGTGTGGCAGGCGGTTCTCTGGGTGTTTTCGACAGACTTAAGGAGCTTATAGAGGCAAAGGGCATTACTGTTGATGTTGAGCTTGCGGACGAACCGCACGGAGATGTCATTGGAATGAAAAAAAGCGGCTGTCACGGATTCTGTGAAATGGGTCCGCTTGTTCGTATCGAGCCGCAGGGCTGGCTGTATACAAAGGTCAAGGTCAGCGACTGCGAGGAGATAGTTGAAAGGACTATCATCGGCGGCGAGAACATTGAGCGCCTTGCTTATAAACAGAACGGAGAGGTGTTCCAGCGTCAGGAGAATATCCCGTTTTACGAAAAGCAGACCCGTGCCGTACTTGAATCCTGCGGACACATCAATGCCGCTTCTATTCGTGAATATCTCGCATTCGGCGGATATACTGCCCTTGAAAAATGTCTTTTTGAGCTGACTCCGGAAGCTATCGTTCAGGAGGTCTCAGAGTCGAATCTCAGAGGGCGAGGAGGCGGAGGCTTTGGTGCAGGAAGAAAATGGGCTTCCTGTGCAGCTCAGAAAGAGACTCCGAAATACATCGTCTGTAACGGTGATGAGGGTGACCCCGGAGCATTCATGGATCGCTCTATCATGGAGGGCGACCCTCACCGTCTGATTGAAGGAATGATTATCGCAGGAATAGGCATAGGCTCCTCTGAGGGATATATCTATGTGCGTGCCGAATATCCCCTTGCAGTTGACCGTCTGCGTATCGCAATAGCACAGGCAGAGGAGCTTGGTATCCTCGGAGATAATATCCTTGGAACCGATAAGAGCTTCCATATCCATATTAACCGAGGTGCAGGAGCATTCGTTTGCGGTGAGGGATCTGCACTTACTGCTTCTATCGAGGGTAAGCGCGGTATGCCTCGTGTAAAGCCTCCACGCACTGTTGAGCATGGACTTTTTGAAAAGCCTACAAATCTCAACAATGTTGAAACATACGCAAATGTCCCCATGATAATCAACAAGGGTGCATCATGGTATAAGGCTATAGGTCCCGAGAACAGTCCCGGAACAAAGGCTTTTGCACTTACGGGTACTATTCAGAACACGGGACTTATAGAAGTTCCCATGGGAACAACTCTGCGTGAGGTCATATTTGACATCGGCGGAGGAATGAGAGGCGGCACTAAGTTCAAGGCTGTACAGATAGGAGGACCCTCAGGCGGTTGTCTTACCGAAAATGAGCTTGACGTTCCGCTGGACTTCGACTCGCTGAAAAGCGTTGGAGCAATGATAGGCTCAGGCGGACTCGTTGTAATGGACGACAAGACCTGCATGGTGGAGGTAGCACGCTTTTTCATGAACTTCACCCAGAATGAGTCCTGCGGAAAGTGCGTCCCCTGCCGTGAGGGTACAAAGCGTATGCTTGAGATACTTGAGCGCATAACTGCCGGAAACGGGCAGGACGGCGACATAGAACTGCTTGAAGAGCTTGCAGACACCATTTCAAATACCGCTCTCTGCGGACTGGGCAAGACTGCGCCGTCACCGGTTATTTCCACTATTAAGAATTTCCGTGAGGAGTATGAGGCTCATATTTATCAGAAACGCTGTCCTGCAGGAGCTTGCAGCAAGCTGAAACGATTTGTGATAGATGCAGATAAATGTAAAGGCTGCTCAAAATGTGCACGCAACTGTCCCGTGAATGCTATAAGCGGAAAGGTCAAGACGCCATTTGTTATAGATCAGGATAAATGTATCAAGTGCGGTGCGTGTGTGAGCAACTGTTCATTCGGCGCAGTAAGAGAGGAGGCATAATATGCAGCTTGAAAATATGATTGAAATTGATGGTATACCGGTTAAAATAGAGGGGGAGCGAAATCTTCTTGAGATCATCAGCAAAAGCGGCATAAAGCTGCCTGTATTCTGCTATCATTCCGACCTTTCAATTTACGGTGCGTGCCGTATGTGCATGGTTGAGGATGAAAAGGGCAGAATGATGGCTGCTTGTTCTACTGTTCCACGCTCAGGCATGAAAATCAAAACCAACACAAGCAGACTTCGCAAGTACCGCAAGAGTATTCTGGAGCTTCTGCTGGCAAGTCATTGCCGTGACTGCACCACCTGTGAAAACAGCGGTAAATGCACACTTCAGGAGCTTGCTGTTCAGTTTGGCATAACCAATGTCCGCTTCAACAACGACAAGACCGAGCCTAAGCGTGACGAATCCTCACCGAGTATTGTCAGAGACCCGAGCAAATGTATCCTCTGCGGCGACTGTGTACGTGAGTGCAACGAAATACAGAGGGTCGGAGCTATCGACTTTGCATTCCGCGGCTCAAATGCTACTATAAGCACAGCCTTCAACAAGCCCATTGCTGAGTCGCTTTGTGTAAACTGCGGACAGTGTGCGGCAGCCTGTCCTACGGGAGCTATCATTGTCAAGGACGATACTTCAAAAGTACTCGACATGATAGACGATCCCGACGTTTTTGTTACCTGTGAGATAGCTCCGGCAGTCCGTGTTGGCATCGGTCAGGAGCTTGGACTTGATGTAGGCGAAAACACTCTCGGCAGGATAATTGCAGCACTTCATCGCATTGGTATTGACAGAGTTTTTGATACTGCTACGGGCGCAGACTTAACCGTTGTCGAGGAAGCAAATGAATTTGTGGAGCGTATAAAAAATGGAGAAAAGCTGCCGCTGTTCACCTCCTGCTGTCCTGCGTGGGTGCAGTATGTTGAAAAGAAATATCCTGAATTGATCTCCAATGTTTCAACCTGCCGCTCACCTATGAGTATGTTCTCGGCAGTTGTAAAAGAATACTTCAAGGATAAGCTGCCTGAGGGTAAAAAACGCCACTATCATATCGCTCTTATGCCATGTACTGCAAAGAAATTTGAGTGCAAGCGTGATGAATTTGACGGTGTTACCGACGATGTTATCACAACACAGGAGCTTATTAAAATGATAAAAAAATCAGGCATAATGCTGGGTGAGCTTGAGCCTGAATCAGTAGATATGCCTTTCGGAGTTGCCTCCGGTGCAGGAGTTATATTTGGCGTTACAGGCGGAGTTACCGAAGCCGTTCTGCGTAAAGTCGTAAATGACAATTCAAGAACGGCACTTGCACAGATCGAGTATACGGGAGTTCGTGGAATGGACGGTGTCAAGGAAGTGCATCTTCCCTATGGTGATACTGAACTGCATATTGCAATTGTCAGCGGTCTTGCAAATGCAAGCAGAGTTGTAGAGGGGATAAAAAATGGTGAGCTTCATTATGACCTTGTAGAGGTAATGGCTTGCAGAGGCGGTTGTATCAGCGGTGCAGGACAGCCCTATATCTCACACAGACACCGCATAAAGCGTGGAGAAGGTCTGTACCGCTCCGACAGGGAAAGTGCAATAAAATGTTCACAAGATAATTTTGTTACAAGCGAGCTTTACAGTACCGTTCTCAAGGATAGTGTTCATCATCTGTTGCACGTTCAATATAAGAACAGCTGAACTATCAGGTTATCCGACTATATGGCGGCTGGGAGTATACTATCAATCTATCCGATGAACAACCTCCCTGAACTCTTCTTCCGACATCTCTCCTGACATGAACGCTACCTTTGCAGTATGGAGCTTCCTGAGCCAGTCAGCATAATCGTTATAGGACAAGTCCTTGCCCTGCTTTTCATCTCCAAGCTTTAGTTCGTACCGCTCCACTCGCCGATAGTTGCGATTTATAGCTCTGTCATAATCAGCCAGCAGTTCGCTGTGCTGAAGCCTGAATTTATAAATCTGCTGCGGACCTACCTGTTTACAGGTGCGTCCGTTCTCAGTCCTGACCCGATCACAGTATCGGGTCTTTTTCTTTGTCTTGGGTTTGAAGAAATGTCCGCAATAGTCGCATTGGCTGAAACTCGTACCATATTCCATTGCGTTTAAAAAGATGTACCATATATAGGCAGGCAGATTGTCAAAGCGATAACCTCTGCTGTATGGCAGCTTAGGTCTTGTCATCTGGAACATTTCCGTGCCGACATCTGTATGAGCAATGACTTGCTCAAACTGGCACTTGAAAATTGTTTCCCTGCCTAAGAATGCCTTGGTTGTCTTCTCCTCATGGGAGCCCTCAAACCTGCAATACGCATCAGCGATAGTAAAGAAGATGTTTTGAGTGTGTACCATATCTCGCAGCATTTCAACAGCGTGATCCTTATGCTCAAAAAGCTCTTCATAACTTGATATATCATAACTGTCAACATACAGTTTTGTACACAGCAGAAAGCTGTACACAGGTTCTTCCTGACAAAAGATCTCAGCAGTATATCCAACAGCTCGGCATACGCCCAAAAGTTCATCAGGAGTCGTGTTATCCCTGGTATATGCTTTCAGTTTGTCAAGAAGTCTGTTGAACGGCGTCAGATCGATCTCAAGAAAGTCTATCAGCTGCTGCTCAAATGTAATCTCAGGCAGCTCGGTTGCATCCTCTCCATCATACATAAAGCACCTGATAGTATGTTTATTTGGGAAAACGTACAGCCCACGACTCAGATACATAAGTTTTACCTCCAAAGATAGGTTACCACTATTATAACACACATCATATTGAAATGATAGTCTTTTTGGAATGAAAGTGTGAAAAATCTTTTGAGTTTCATTTCGCATTTATTCTCTGAAAAAAGTCTGTTATGATTGAAACTGAGGAAGAGTCTTCGGACTTGGACAGAAACTTGAAAATTGAATATGGGATCAGGAGTTACGTTGTTTCCGATGGTGGGGTGATGAGCCGTACCAGCCCAGAGATGCGCGATGACGCGAAAGCCGAGCGATAACATCTCCGGTTTCACATAGCGCAGATGTGAAGTAAGCGATGAAAGTCGGGAACGGATACTTACACTCAGCCACAGTCCGAGCGTGATAAAACCGTCGCAGGCAATGGGAGTGTGCCGGGGCATCCAAGCATTTAGGTTGTCTATGAGTCCGATGTGCAGTCGGGCGGCTTCTGATTCGGTCAGGCAAAGGTGCGGCGGATACCACTGTGAGTTCGCAGCAGGTCCGTGATGTATCGCGTGCTTTTGTACTGACCCGTTCGTGATGTGTCTGATTTATGTGCCAAAAACAGTTCAAATTGCAATAAGGATACTGCTCCCACATTTTCATTCTGAAATGCACATTTTAGACTGAAAAACATTCAAAACTGTCATCGTAACAGTTTTGAGTTAAAACGACTACAAAGCTCTATTCTATGCGCTTTGCGGTCAATGTCAGATTTTAGTGAGCAAAGGTCAGTTCTCATAAAAATCAATTTGTGTTTCGGAAAACGTTTCAGAGCGGTCAAAAACTTATGCAAAAACAGGCCGATTTGCAATAAGGATACTGCTCCCACATTTTTCACTTGGGATAGCAGAAATCTGTCGGATACAGCCCACACAAATAGTTCGCGCGAGCAGTTGCTCGTTACAAAAAAGCTGTCGGCTGTGTTCCGATAAAAAAGAAGGAGATGATTTTATAGGAAACGAATTAACAATTTACAACAGCGAGTACATAATGACAACTCCGCTGGAAAAACAGGAGTACATCATCTACAAAATGATGTACCCGGGACTGTATATCCTTGCAGGCGCACCGAAGATAGGCAAGTCATGGTTAGCACTGGACTTGTGTTTGTCAGTCGCTAACGGTGAGAAGTTCCTAAAACGTGATACAAATATTGGTCAGGTATTGTATCTGAGTCTTGAGGACAACCTCCTTCGTTTGCAGAACAGGATATACGAACTCACAGACGAACCCTGTGAGAACTTGAACTTCGCAATTGAAGCGCAGTCAATAGGCAACGGTCTGGAAGAAGAACTTGAAAAAAGTAAACAGGAGCTTCCTGATTTGAAAGTCATAGTCATCGATACGTTGCAGAAGGTCAGGTGCAATACTGATGTCAATTACGGTTCAGATTACAAAGAACTCTCAGTACTTAAATCACTTGCGGACAAGCTGAAAGTCGCAATACTTGTCGTACATCATACGCGCAAGTGTTATGACAGTGACCCATTCAATATGGTGTCAGGTTCAACAGGTATCATCGGAAGCGTTGACGGTATCATGGTGATGATCGAAGAACGGCGCGGCAGCAAAAAAGCTAAACTGCACTGCGCAGGTCGTGACATTGAACACCTTGAATTGAACTTGGAGCTTGCAAATCACAGGTGGAACGTGGTTGATGTTGTGCCGGAGCATAAGCCCGACCTTTTCTCTTTCGCCATACATGATCTCATGGTTGACGAAAAACGTTTCACAGGTTCTGCTACTGAACTCTGCAAGCTGATGTACAAACGATTCAGTCGTGAGTATGCTCCGAACTGGATGACTCGCAATCTTGTTCAGCACACCGATGAATTAAAAGTGTACGGAGTGCAATTCAGTATGCGCAGAAGTCACGGCTCACGAATACTTGAACTCGTTTATGATGAATCGGGTGACAGTAAAAACGGAAGCATGCTGTGGGTAGAAATTACTGACCATACCGGCACCCGAAGTTCAGAAAACGTCTATTTGCCTTTGTTTGAGGCGGGTGACGGTAAAACTGAGGGTGA
>SFMO01000141.1 GCA_004554385.1 Ruminococcus flavefaciens | reverse complement strand
TGAAACTCGATGGAATGTCACCTGTTGAATACCGTCTTGCCAAAGCTGCATAAAGCAACAAAGCGACCAAGCTTTGTCGCTTTGTCGCTTTGCATAAATTTTCTTTTAAATCTTTGTCTAACTTTTTGGGGTCAGTTCAATACCTTCGGACCCGGTAATTCTGTTATTATGCTCAGTGACGCATCTCATGTGCACCGCTGTTTTTTACTTCTCAGAGTTGATGAACATGTCGTATATTCTGCGGATAGCCTCAGGAAGGTCGTTCTCGCTTACGCCGATGATTACGTTGAGCTCGCTTGAACCCTGATCTATCATCTTTACATTGATACGTGCATGAGCCATTGAAGCGAAGATACGTGCAACAGTGCCGCGTGTGTTCTTCATTCTGCGTCCTACGACTGCAAGTATAGCGATACCGTCCTCTATTTCGAGGTGATCGGGAGCAACTGTCTTGCGGAGATCAGCAAGCACCTTGTCACGTACAGGATCGAGCTTCTCTGTGCTGAGAGTAATGCTCATGGTGTCGATACCCGAAGGCATGTGCTCAAAGGAAAGACCGTTGTCATAGAGGACCTTGAGGACCTTCATACCGAAGCCTGCCTCATTGTTCATCATAGCCTTTTCAATATTGATAGTGCTGAAGCCCTTCTTGCCTGCGATACCCGTAATAGTATGGTTGAGGCTCTCCTTGCTGAAGTTGTAATCATCGCCGACGATCATAGTACCTGCGTCCTCGGGAGCATTGGTATTTCTGATATTTATTGGGATACCTGCTGAGCGGACAGGGAAGATAGCGTCCTCATGGAGTACTGAAGCGCCCATGTAAGCAAGCTCACGGAGCTCACGGTATGTGATGACCTCAATAACATCCGGCTTTTCAACTATTCTCGGGTCAGCTACGAGGAAGCCCGAAACGTCTGTCCAGTTCTCGTAAATATCAGCCTTTACAGCATTTGCGATGATAGAGCCTGTAACATCAGAGCCTCCGCGTGAGAAGGTCTTGATGAAGCCCTCTGTTGTCCTTCCGTAGAAGCCCGGGATAACAGCGTTGTCGAGTCCCTTGAGCTTTTCGCGTACAGCCTTTACTGTATCGTCAAGAAGAAGAGAACCATTTTTATCGAATACTATAACATCAGCAGCGTCAACAAAATTGAAGCCGAGGTAGTTTGCCAGAACCTTTCCGTTGAGGTACTCGCCGCGGCTTGCAGCGAAGTCCTTTGTGGGGCGAGCCTTGAGCTCCTTGACGATAGCGTCGAACTCAGCGTCAAGGGACATATTTATGCCAAGCTCGGAAATAATGCCGTTATAGCGATCCTTTATCATCTGGAAATCCTTTGAGAAATCCACACCGCTGCTTGCCTGCTCGCAGCACTTATAAAGCATATCAGTTACCTTGATGTCATCGGAGAATCTCTTTCCGGGAGCAGACGGAACAACGTACTTACGCTTCTCATCGCTCTTGATGATAGCAGCGACCTTTCTGAACTGATTTGCATCGGCAAGAGAGCTTCCGCCGAATTTAACGACCTTATTACTCATATATATCATTCCTTTATTACATTGATAATTTTATAGCAATATCTATTATATTCTATTTCAGCACGGAAATCAATTGACAGAAAGCCAAATTTCAGTACTGTAAAAACTGTGTTTTTGGTGAATACGCTTGTACGTCAGCGGCGGACAGTTTTTGATAAAAAATCAGGGAACGACATGACCTGCGTTCCCTGCAATACTTATGGGCTGAACACCATGTTGCATCTGCCCCATTTTTCGTCCTTGTAGGCAAATGCACCTGGAGTTGTTATCCTTTCGGTAAAGCCTGCACTTTCGTAGCATTTGCGGGCTTTCTCATTGATGGTGAAAACATTGAGCTGTACAGCGTCCGCCTTCAATATCTCAATGCAGTACTTTGCGGCAAGCTTTATCATTTCCCTGCCATAGCCCTTGCCGCGCTGTGATGGGTCTATCATAACAAAAGCAAGCATGGCTTCATTAGTCCCGAAGCTTACGCCACAGCATATAAAGCCCACGACAGTTCCGTCATCGGTCGTCGCCACAAAGGGACAGTCCCCGTGTTTAGTGTACATATCTGCGAGGAATTTGTCAAAAGCGGTCTTTTCAATGGGAAACGGTGCGTAATTTGCACTCCACAGGGCGTTTGTGCGTTCATCTGTTACCCAGTTCTTTATTGCGTCAAAATCGCGGCTTGGTATGTATGGTCTTAATCTCATAGTAACACCTCTTTGTCTGATGCATAATTTGTAATTACGTGCACCCGGAATAAGCTTACGGATAATCTTTTGGGATCCCATAAAAACGTGCTGTCGCTGACACCAACCCTTACAATAGAATATTTCAGAAATATTCTTTTCACAGGTATAAGTAAGGGCGTCGAAAAGACGCCCTTGCTACTTAGTACTTTCTACTCACTGCTCACTTTTTGTCAGCTGCTCTCTGGAAGCACTTTACTATCTCAACGATAGGAACTATGCAAGCGCCTACAAGGAATGCCCAGAGGTAATTCATACCCGAAAGAGCTGAAAGTGAGAACATATTTCTGAGTGCAGGGATAAAGAGCACAGGTACGGTCAGTACTGCTGAAAGCAGGATAGCTCCGATAAGAACCTTGTTGTGCTTCTTCATTGTGAATATAGACTCTTTAAGGCTTCTCATGTTCCATGCGTGGAGCATTTCACATACACAAAGTGTGATGAAAGCCATTGTCATGCCTGCACCGTGTCCCTCGCTCTGGAAGCCGATAACATAGGAAACAAGAGTAAGAATAGCTATCAGTGTACCCTGCCAGAGAAGATTGATGCCTAAACCGTCCGAGAATATGTGTGAGTTACTGCTTCTTGGCTTTCTTGACATGATACCCTGCTCAGCAGGCTCCATGCCGAGAGCTATTGCAGGGAAGCAGTCTGATATAAGGTTTATCCAAAGAAGGTGAACAGGATTGAATATTACGAATGAACCGCCTGTGAGCTTGCCCAGACCAAGTGTTGCGATAAGTATGCAGAGAACCTCGCTGAGGTTGCTGGAGAGAAGGAACTGTATAGCCTTGCGGATATTGTCATAGATACGTCTGCCCTCTTCGACAGCGCCTACGATAGTTGCAAAGTTGTCGTCTGTAAGCACCATGTCGGCAACGTTCTTTGTAACGTCTGTACCTGTGATACCCATACCAACGCCGATATCAGCACTCTTTATTGACGGAGCGTCGTTTACGCCGTCGCCTGTCATGGCTGTGGTCATGCCCTTCTTGCGCCATGCATTTACTATACGGACCTTGTGCTCAGGCTGAACACGGGCATAAACGCTGTAGTCCTGAACATGAGCATTGAACTCGTCATCAGGTATCTTTGAGAGCTCTGCACCTGTAAGAGCCTGCTGACCCTCGCCGAGGATACCAAGCTCCTTAGCGATAGCGACAGCAGTATCTCTGTGGTCACCTGTTATCATAACGGGACGTATGCCTGCTGTGCGGCAGAGACCGATAGCGTCCTTTACCTCGGGGCGGACAGGGTCTATCATACCTGTCATTCCGATGTAGATAAGGTCGTGTTCAAGTCCCTCGGGTGAAATGTCTGATGGAAGCTCGTCGTACTCACGGTAAGCAGCAAGGAGAACTCTCAGAGCCTGATCTGCCATTTCCTTGTTGCGGCGGAGTATCTCAAGTCTGTCAGACTCGGTCATTATGCGGACGCCGCCTTCCTTGAACATATGTGTACAGTTCTTCAGGACCTCATCGGGAGCGCCCTTTGTATACTGGATATAGCCATTTTCTGTCTTGTGAACAGTTGACATCATCTTTCTCAGTGAGTCAAAAGGAGCTTCCGCAACTCTTGGAGTTGCAGCCTCAAGCTCATACTTTTTAAGTCCGCACTTGTGAGCATAGGCAACAAGAGCAGCCTCGGTAGGCTCACCTGTAACTGTATCGTCCGAATTGAGCTGAGCGTCACAGCAGAGAGCCATAGCTCTTGCAAGGAGCTCCTTATCGTCTGTATTCTCATGAACAACAGTCATCTTGTTCTGTGTGAGAGTACCAGTCTTATCGGAGCATATGACCTCAGCACAGCCGAGAGCTTCAACAGCAGTAAGTCTGCGGATGATAGCTCCGCGCTTTGACATATTTGTAACGCCGATGGAAAGAACGACTGTAACAACGGCTGCAAGTCCCTCAGGGATAGCTGCAACTGCAAGGCTGACTGCTATCATAAAGGATTCAAGGAAGCCGGGAAGTGTTATAGTGCCGTTCTTCACAAGCATCTGAACGATGTTGAGTCCGAGGATTATTACGCAGATAACGAGAACTGCGATAGAGAGTATCTTGCTGAGCTGGTCGAGGCTCTTCTGGAGAGGAGTCTCATCGTCGTCTGCATTGGCGATAGCGCCAGCTATCTTACCCATTTCGGTTTTCATACCTGTAGCGACAACGACAGCTTCTGCACGTCCGTAAGCGATACTGCTTCCCATGTAGAGCATATTCTTTCTGTCGCCGAGAGGAACTTCCTCACCTGAGAGGGCATCGCTTTCCTTTTCTGAGGGGACGCTCTCGCCTGTAAGGGCAGATTCTTCAGCCTTGAGGGCTGCGGCTTCAAGTATACGGCAGTCAGCAGGGACATTGTCGCCTGCTTCAAGAGCTATGACATCTCCGGGAACGAGTTCTGAGCTCGGTATAACTACAAGCTCTCCAGAGCGGTAAACCTTGCTCTGTGCAGCGCTCATAGCCTGCAGGGCTTCGATGGCGGATTCCGCCTTGTTTTCCTGATATACACCGAGAACTGCATTTGCTATGACAACGAACAGGATAATGAATACGTCCGCGTCAAGCTTTCCCTCCGAGATGATACCCGTGATCGCGGAAATGACTGCGGCTGCAAGGAGAACAAGTATCATAGGGTTTTTGAACTGCTCTATGAATCTTGCGAGCAGAGTAGGCTTTGGAGCTTCGTCAAGCTTGTTCTGACCTACTTTTTCGAGGCGCTTTGCGGCTTCGTCGGCTGTAAGTCCCGAAGCAGTGCTTTCAACTTCCTTCAGGACGGTTTCTGTGGTTTCGAGATAATGTTTCATTTTTTTCCTCCAATATCCGTTGTACTGCTGAAGAAGCGAAATCCCTTCATTACAGTACTAAACAGATAATATTTTAGCATTTACTTGCAAAAAAGTCAAGATGTATATATGACTAAAATGTAAATTGCCCGGTCAAAACAAAAAAAGCCCGTTCAGAGAGAGAACGAACTTTTCTTGTCGGAAGCTGAAGCGGAACTTCCGTGTATGAAAAATCACTGTATGATTTACTGCGAAACAAGCAATTGAAAAGGAAATTCTGAATTAATATTTGTCTTTCAAGTGTTTTATAGAGATGGTTTTTTTAAGAGAGATCTGAAAGCGTTATGTGTTTACTGTTTGTTCCGGATAAGTAACGGCATACCAATGATCCATCACCTTGAAAAAGAAAAGGGGAACGGAAAAATGATTATCTGTCGGGGGGCGGCAGAATACATTTTTCCGTTGTAGGATACGACTATAACAGTCTTTTGTGAGTTTTGACAAGCTTTTGAAAACGATCACTGTATTTTTATTGTGATCTGATGCCTGTTTTTTAGGTAAGCCGCCCGAAAAGTGACTACGCTCTCAATGCCTGTCATTGGAAATTCTTTGTGCGTAGTTTGCTGTGAATGAAGTGGATATTCTGCAAAATCGATGCTAAACAGTTACCGGATCAGAAATTGGGATCTGTGCTTAGTAGAAGTTATGACAGTTGTTAGAGATTTCTGGTGTGTGTGTTATGGGATCTTGTAGATAACTGTTGGTGGATATTAGTAGTAATTCTGGATCAATAAGGTTCAATAATATTATCAGGAAATTTAATGAAGTATTTAGGATTAGATGGAAAATTTTTAAGGGGATCGATGTTTTATGTAAAGTAATGATTAAAATTTTCTGAATTTCTTGAGTTCCTTGGGGGGCTCTGGTTGATTTAATATCCATACACAGGCTGAATTCACATTCTGCACTGCTGCCTTTACAGATTTTGAAACGATTGTTTTCATAATTATAGACTTGACAGTGTCCTGAGTTTTCTTCATCATTGAAAATCCCTCCTGATTCATGATAGTGCAGGCACCTTCGGGGCGACGGCCTATATTTATATTATATTTCTGAAGTCCGAAAAGTCAATAGTTTTGCACTAAACGCCGGTTATTTGCATTTTTATCCTTATAGTTCATCTTTTACTGTATTTTTCTGACAGTAATATTTTTTTTGTTCAGCTTTAACGGTATATTATTTTTTAAACCGTCAGATCTCAGACTTTCGCGCTTTTTGCGGCTTTTTCAGCCTGCTCCTGATCGTCGGGGATAGGTATGAGCAGTTCTGTAATAAACATATCATCCTCAATATGAGCATCGAAGCTTCCGTTGTACTTTTTACAAGCATTGCGGATATTTGAGAGACCTATTCCGTGATGATTCTTTTTTGTGCTCTTGAATTCGTTCTTTGAGGTTACAGAAACCTTATCAAAGCTGTTTTCAAGATAGATAAACACGAAGTAATTGCGTCGGGTTATAGAGAGCCATACATGGCGCTTTTCCTCGGGGAGCTCACTGCAGGCTTCAAATGCGTTGTCAAGAAGATTCGAGAATATAGCTGTAACATCAAGGTTTGAAATAAAGCCTATGCTTGTATACTCTGCATCTACGCGGAAGTCGACGTTCATTGCCTCTGCAGTATCGAGCTTGTTGTTTATGACTACCGTAAGGATAGGATCGTCACATTCAAAACGCGGCATGAGCTTGTCAAGCTCGGCAATGAGCAGATCCTTGTAGTGTCCTGCCTCCTCAGCCTTGTTTGCGTTTATCAGTCCCTCAAGAGACGCGATATGCTTTTTGACATCATGTATTACACGTCTTGAGGCATTGTATTTCTCATTCAGCTCGTTATAGGCATTCAGCTGAAGCAGCGACTGCTGTGATACAAGCTCAAGCTCCTTCTCATTCTTATACCCCTGTGATAGATTTCTCAGCAGATAGGTCAGATACAGGTCAATGGCAAAGAATATGAGAAGTATGATGACTATCTTATATCCTGCCTTGTTCTTGATAATAGTATTGTAAAGATAATTGAAGAGTACGAGTTCGCCGATAATAAGTCCGAAAAACATTATTATCTCCTGTGTTCTGATGGAGCTGAACCCATTTTCGGAGATATAAAGGACAAAGCACTTTACTACGGCTATCATAACTATCCAGTCAAGGATAGACGCGGCGATCAACAAAGGAGGCGACTTTGTTATGTTTTCCGTAGTCTCTTTGATTATAAACGCTATCGTTATCGCCGACAGCATCTCTATTATGGTTATGATGATAAGCGCTATGGCATTATAAATAAGGAAATTCAGATACTTCGGCTTGTAGAATATCAGTGTCATAAACACAAGAGAGAAATATGCATATGAAATGTTGAATATAGGCTTTTCAAGTATATTTATCGAAGCCATGAGAAGCGATGCTATGATGATAAAGAGCGCCTTAATCACTATCGAGTACTTTTTTGTTGTATATATCTTTTCAAATACTATGAATGCAAATATATACAGCGCAATTGACGAAATAATATGAGCTGTAAATAACATAGTCTACTCCTGTCTGATATAGTGTTTGATGAAATGGCTGAATTCGTTCTGGAAATCCTTCAGCTTTTTCTGCGCAACAGGGATCTCCAGACCATTTGTAGTGTATAGTGTAAAGTTGTTGAGTTTATCTATGTGTTCCATATTAATAATGAAGCTTTTGTGCGGAGAAACAAAGCTCTCTGAATTTATAAGAGCAAAAATATCGGAAAGACTGCCCTTTATGCGGTATTTTTCCGTTTTTGTATACACAGTTATCCTGCGGTTGCCCGTGTACTCGAATGCGTAGATATTTTTCAGCGTCAGAAGAAGAGGACCGTCCTCGCCTTTGAGCTGTATCACCACGTCCTTTTCCGAATTTTCTGCAAGATAGCGCATAAGCTCGTCAAGGAGATCGTATATCCTTTCGCTGACAAAAGGCTTTACCACAAAATCAAAGGGGTGTACAGAGTAACTCCTCAGAGCAAATTCCGAGTGGTTTGTAACGTACACTATCCTTGAACGGCGGTCTATCTGCCGTATGAGCTGAGCCGTTTTCAGTCCGTCGATACCGCTCATTTCAATATCGAGAAATATAAGGTCATAATTCATGTCGGTCTCAAGGAGTTTTTCGCCGCAGCGGAAGCTGTGGACATCAAACTCTACCGAATGAGAGGTGCTGTATTCAGATATACAGCTTTTGATAGATTCGATAACATCTTTGTCATCGTCACAAATAGCAATGGATATCATTTCGCTGCTCCTTTCCTGTTAGAGA
The DNA here is from genome assembly GCA_004554385.1 of Ruminococcus flavefaciens. Lineage (GTDB taxonomy): Bacteria > Bacillota > Clostridia > Oscillospirales > Ruminococcaceae > Ruminococcus > Ruminococcus flavefaciens_T. The sequence goes on along the minus strand of SFMO01000141.1, from coordinate 1,520 downwards.
AAATACCTGCTATAAGCATTATCCCCGTAAAGAATACCGCCATGGAAGCGGCAGACATCAGTCTGTATGATCCTGAGAATGCAAGTATAGCCAGCAGCAGCGCCGAAATGGCAGCTGCAGCAAGGGAACGCCTGCGGAAAACCCTGCGCTCGGTATCGTCGAAGGGCTTGCTCACTGTATCCACAGGTGCAAACAAGATGATGAGTATTATGCCTGCGATCGAAGCAGCAGCCGCCAAGACAAAAAGCACCTTTTCCGGCAGAAGCCTTACAGCCGCAATGACTATGCTCATTACAGCCATGGACAGAACGAAGCAGACAGTACGTGTTGTTGCATGATATCCTCCGCAGCAGCTTCGCAAAGGCGGATATACCGCCATGAAAACAAGGGCAGAAGGAATACAGCCGAATATCATTGCCGCTATGAGCATTCCTGCCGATATAAACAGCTTCATGATATTCAGCTCGAGTCCGAAGCGGACTATTTCAGTCTCATCTTCCCTTACGTAGCCGCCGCTGAGCAGCTTTTCCATAATTGCATCGAGTATTTTATTCATCCCTTATATCCCAAATCCATACTTGAATTACTAATCAATTTAATTATATCACAGTTTGTCAAAATGTCAAGAGTGTTGCACTATTGACATAAAAGATAATATATGTTATGATATATGGTACAATTATTCCGTCATATAACAGAAAGATATAGGAGGTCATTACCATGAAAAAAATCATTTCGGCTCTTGCTGCGCTTTCCATTATCTGCGGCTCTGTCTGTACAGCTGCACCTGCATTTGCAGAAACTATTTTGAAACCGCTTGACAGCGCAGTCACAAGTGAATACGACCTTGATGCAAGATATACAGAAGTCGAGGAAGAAGACTTCAAGTATCTCGTTTATGACGATTTTGCCTTAATAAGTATGGTCAACAATGAGGACATCGAGGAATTCACCATCCCCGAGACCTATAAGGATAAGCCTGTTGTGGGGTTGACAGACGGACCTTTCAGAAACTGCAAGAAGCTAAAGAAGATAAATCTTTCAAAGAATACAGCCGTTTTTGAATGGATATATATCGCAGAGGAGGGTATCGAGGAGATAACCGTACCCGAGGACAATAAGTACTTCACGGCCGTTGACGGCATAATATACACAAAGGATATGACAGCGCTTGTTGCCTGCCCTAACGCAGGCGGCAAGACAGAGCTTACCATTCCTGATGAAACTGTCAGCATAGACCGCGGCGCTCTTGCATGCTGCCGCGACCTCAAAAAGGTAACTATGGGCAAAAACCTCGAAAAGATATACCCCTCTGCTTTCTGGGGATGCAGCGGTCTTACCGAGGTCAATTTCTCACAGAAGGTCAGGGCTATAGGATACCAATGCCAACAACTTAAGCGATATTGGCATTTACCCCGCATAAAAAATCAAATAGAATATTTGGGACAAAACACCTTGCGCTGATGAGAAAATTCCGGACGAGGAGCAGACCTACCTTTAATTATCGGAACAGGTTGTTT
>SFMO01000140.1 GCA_004554385.1 Ruminococcus flavefaciens | reverse complement strand
GACTCCGTCCGAGTTGACATCATAATCGATATCTGCTGAAATATCCTTACTTTTGCCGAGAATAAAATCTCTCAGCTTATTAAGATCCTCAGCCGTATAATCATATTTTTGACTTTCCGTTTCTGCAACTGCCGCATCATTGTTTTCTTCTTCAAACTGAAACGCAAAGCCAGTTGAATTGCCGTCACTTTCGATACCGCCGGAGTTATGGTCAATAACTATCTGCGCGTTTACCGCATGGAGCGGTATGCTTGAAGTACACAACGCCGCAGAAACAATAGCGGATAAAAGACTTTTTGTGTGTTTCATCATAATTATTCCTCCCATGTACCTTTTACGGATACCAAATTTTACACAGATTATACATCTCCTGTGGAATGAAATCAAGTACTTTTTTGCTGAGTTTTAGTTTAAGGCGGATTCTCTGCCGCTTTTTTCGGGCAGCTGCAAAAAGCTCCGACCATAAGGCCGGAGCTTTCGTATTTTGATTTAGTTCTGGAAGGCTATGCGGAAGAAATTGTAGAGATGTGCTCTGATACAGTTATCGCCGTGATAGCCGCCGTTTACATAGTGCCATACATGAGGAACGCCGTTTTTCTCAAAGTTATTGTGATAATTCTTTGGATTATCGTAAACAACTGTGTCGTTGCTTCCGCCTGTTATCATCAGGAAATATGGCTCGTTGCCGCTGTCCCACTTGAAGGATCCGGAAACTCCGGGAGCCGGACAGATAGCACCGATATAGCCGAACATGTCAGGTTTCTTCATACCGATGAGGAGAGCCTCACGTCCGCCCATTGAGAAGCCTGTGATAGCGGTATTCTCCTTACCTGTCTTGATGCTGTAATTCTTCTCCATATACGGCATAAGATCCTTTGTAAGGTCATTTATGAAGTTATCATAAGCCTGATTGTTTGTTTCATTCATACCTGTGCATGCCTTGAGAGTAGGACTTGAGAATACATCGGGGAATACGCAGATCATTTCCTTTGCTGCGCCCTCGGCAATAGCATTTCCTATCATCTCACGGGTATGCATATCAGCATTTCCCTTTGTAAGCATTCTGTCAATACCCTCATAGTAGCCGTGCATGATGTACATTACAGGATACTTCTTGTTGGGATCGTAGTTCGGAGGCAGAAGAATGTTAACGTCCTTCTGTCTGTTGCAGGTAGTTGAATAGTAGCTCTTTTTCTGTATCTGACCGTAAGCCACGCCATTTTGCGACTGATTTGCGGAATTCGGCTCCTTTTCAGCTATATTTGATGCCACCTTAGCCGTAAAATCCTTCATTGAGAGATGTTCGACAGCCTTAGTAGTTGTTGTCGAAGTGGTAGTGGGGACAGTTGTTGTCTTCGTAGTAGTTGTTGTAGCTGCAGTTGTAGTTACAGGAGCGGTAACTGTCTTGATATTATCAGAATAGCTCTCGGGAAGCTTTGTGTTTATACCCAGGAGGAACTTCTGTATGGAAAGCGCATCATTTGCGGTAATACCGCCGCCTGCTTCGCTTACGTCAGCATTGTAGACACCGGGATCCGCAAGATTATACTTGTCGGGATTAGCAAGCGACTGCATTATAAGAACAACGTCACTCATATCAACCTGATTGTCGCCGTTAGCGTCGCCCCACTTTGAGACCTTTGAATCAAGTATTTCCTTCAGGCTCTGTGCGGGCTCGGTCGAAGGCTCTGTCGAAGGCTCTGTTGCAGGAGGTGCTGATGCCTTCGGTCCCTCTATGACTGTACCGTCCACTGCTGCGAAGAAATTGTCAACATAGAAGTTTGTAGCAGGTGTATCATCGTCGGAATCGCCTTCAGTTTCCACGTACATGAGCGGATTCTTGGCGCCATCGGGTATCTTGAAGCTTGTGTTTGCAAGCTGTGTCCACTCGCCTTTATTGACATCCTTAGTGTCGATCTTGTCATAATGCACCTCACCGTCTGCTCCGTCATACTGGAGTGTCAGGTGGAATTTTGTAGATGGTGCGCCCTCATTGTACTTTACAATGGCTGAGAAGCTGTAGCTCTCCCCTGCCTTGAACTTATAGTTAAGGTTCCTGCCGACGCCCTTCCATGAAGCTGAACGGTCTGTGCAGTATACCGAGCTTTCGCCCTCATATGCCTCGTCCTTGCTTACAGAAACAGTGGCACCGCCTCTGTCTGAGCAGCCGTCAAGCTTGCCTTCAAATGTACTCCTGAAGATATATGTCTGATCTTCCTCTGAGGAAGCTGAGCCTGCTCCGTCGAACTTCCACCAGTCAACGTTCATAAGGAAACCGTCGCCGCCGTTGAATACGAGATAGAGATCATGCTCACCGTCAGCACCTGCCACATCGCATGATACCTCTTCCCAGTTGTGCCAGCCGCCTGTACCGCCGACCTTGAGGTTGCCAACTACAGGTCCCGACTTGCTGTCAAGGTGGAGTTCGATATTTCCGCCGCTCTCGGCGGAAGCAACACTTGCTGTGAATTTATCGGCACCCTCGCTGAAATCAACGCCTGCGACCTTGATATAGCTTCCCTTTTTGATGCTTCCTATGCATACAGAATTGTTTTCGTCCTTTTCGGTCTTGATGCCCTCGCTCCAACAGATAGTTTCCGCCTCGACGCGCTCAAACGGGTTGAGAGGCTCTATCTGTTCGGGACCGTTTTTAGTTGATTTTACCACAGGAATGGTTCCGTCAGGATTATATGTAAACTCTTCTACAGCAGCACTGCGGTTAAAAGTACCGCCGCCTTTAAGTCCGTTCATATGATAGAAAAGATATGAGTGATCCTTGTAATCAATAGTACCGCCATGCGTGGTAAAACAATTACTCTGATCTGTGATCTTTCCGCCAAAAGTCCACGGGCCTGTTACAGTCGGACCATATGAGTAACAGATGCTTTCGCCGCCGTCAGAGCCATGGAATCCCGCATATACAAGATAGTACTTATCGCCATGCTTTGTTATCCACGGACCTTCACCGTAGGCAGAGCCGTTTTTGCCTGAACCGAACGCATTGCTGTTCATATCAAAGCTCTTGATCTGTCCGTCCAGAGTTACCATGTCCTCTTTCAGCTTGACATAGTAGCATTTCGGATTTCCGAACATGAGCCATGCCTGACCGTCGTCGTCAATCATAACAGTAGGATCGATGTAATCCCAGTTTGGACCGCAAAGCGGCTTGCCGTTAGGATCGCGGTACGGCCCCTCAGGCGAATCTGCAACTGCAACACCGATAGCTCTTCCGCCGCCGCTCTTGTTTGTGGTGGTGAAGTAGAAGTAGTACTTGCCGTTGCGCTCGATACACTGTGAAGCCCATGCATCGTTCTTGTTGCACCAGCTGAAGCTGGTATCCTCGAGGATCCTGCCGTGGTCTGTCCAGTTCTTCATGTCCTTCGTTGAGAAGCACTGCCAGCCTGTCATGTAGTAAAAGTCGTTGTTGCCCTCGCGGTCACAGCCGGTAAATACATACAGCTCATCTCCGAATACAACGGGAGCCGGGTCCGGTGTGAATGATGTTTGTACGATTGGGTTTTCTGCATGCGTAACAGCAGGAACTGCTGCGCATAGTGAGACAGCTGATATTGCTGCCATGGCGAATGCCGAAATTCTCTTTTTCATTCCAATTCTCCTTTTTAATAATAATATCCCGTTTTTCCTTTTTACCTTTTTCTGTTTTGACCGCAACATCTTTATGCGGTCTGTTTACGATACATATATTCAATATAATATTAGCATAATGATCCGACAATTTCAATCCACATTTTTGCATATTAAGTGGATAAAATGCAGATTTTTTATGAACGCTCGTACAAAGTGACTGATTTTTCAATGAATAATTATATAAAACAACGAAAAAAGGCAGCCCGTGGACTGCCTTGATTCATGTATTTAGTTTTCCGTAACCGATACGAACTTACTTCTTTGCATTCTTTATCGCTTCATCAAAAAGCTTTTTGAACTCTGAATAATCGATATGATAGTTATAAGCTCCGCAGGGTTCCCAGTTATTTATGTCCTCCCTGAACCTGTATGCACATAATGCTGATGTATCATTATCACATACAGAATAGCCGCATCTTATAATATTGTTATTTTCGTCAATATATATTCTGAATATACAATATGATTCATCAATAGACGAATAAGAAGCCCTTTCTTTTTCCTCATCCGTTAATTCCGTCAGCATTTTCTCAAATGTATTTGCTACAAAATCATCAAGTTTTTTATGATCGTGTGTACGTGAAGAAGCGATGATCTCGTCGTTATCATCTAATATAGCAACATGAGGATTTCTGTCGGTGTAATAATCGTAAACCTCCTCAGATGTATTATGGAACACCTGGACGCCGCCCTCATTCGCTGTGGGAACGAATCCGGGGTCAGGCTCGTTTTCACCTGAGCCTTCAGATATATTTTCATCCGTATTATGCGGAGCTGCCGCCTGGTGAACATTCTCCTGCTTTTCGGGAGCTGTTGTTGCCGGCTGAACATTCTCCTTCTTCGGCGCGTTCTTCTCCTCCTTCTTTTCGGTAACAGCCTCGTCATAATTTCCTGCCAGAATATCATTGAGCCTTGTCTCAAATTCCGCTGTATCAATATTGTAGTTCCATGTGCCTGTAGGGATCTCATCTTTGTCGGTCAATTCATAAGAACAGAGATTCACAAATCCGTTGGTGTAAATGAAGAAGCTCTCTCTGCGTACAGTCGTATCGCTTGACTTGAAAAAACGAACGACCATATACATTAATTCACCATCCTGATAATTTGCCGTACCTTCCTTTTTCAGCATGGTCAGGAAATCCTTTTCGAGGAAGTTGCTGAGAGCTGCCTGTGTTTCCGGCTTTTCCGGAGTTATGGTCTCACTTTCCGAATTCATCTCGTAATTCACATAAGCATTTCTGAACTCGCCTTCGGAAAGTCTTTTTATCTCCATCTGACTGAGCTTTTCGCCTTTATCAGGCACATCCTGTTGCAGTATATCCTTTATGCCATTGTCAAAGCTGTTATAATCAATGTTAAAGACCAAACTTTCAGTGACAGGATAATAAAATGAGCCGCCATCGGGATCGCACTTGGTCTTCATATAATATGCTTTTCCATCCTCTGTAATGAAGATATCAAAGTAGGCATCACCTTTTTTCCAGAAGATACCGTATCCTTCGCCTTCATATTCATCAATATCAGGAATATCATATTCAGCAATTGCAGTTTCCTCGCCCCAGTTGAAACCGTTAAGGAACGCGGCAAGCTTATTGCATGTGTCATCTGAGTACTCCTTATAAGGCTGATTAAGGACGGATAATGAGAATACAAGCTGATTGAAATCGCCGAAGGGTGAGACCGAGTTATCACTTATCAGCATTGTCAGGTCGGATTCAGCGGCTTCTGTTAAGGAGGTATCGCTGTTTTTCGTGCTATCCGCCTTATTTCTCTTCATCAGGTATCCCGTTGCGCCGATAGCTGTAAAAATCACGGCAGCTGCTGCAACAGAGCTTATCATGCGCAGCACATTGTTGGCAGGTCTGACACGGTCTGTGCCGCTTGCAACTTCTATATATCCATCTTCATTTGTTCTGTTTTCTTCTGTTTTTATATCTTGTTTAGCTGAAAAGAATTTTATATTTTTTGAATGTTTCATTTTCTGTTCCTCCTCATATTGAGCTATGCGGCGGTGTACATTCTCGATCATCTCTTCATGCTTCAACATATTCAAAGCCCTCCGTTTCAAGCTGTGTCCTGAGTGATTTCCGAGCACGGTATAGAATGGATTCAAGGCTCCGCAGACTTTTCTTCATTATCTTTGCTGCTTCCTTATTGCTGAATCCTTCAAAATAAATGAGCCAGAGCACCTGCTGATATTTCGGGTGAAGCTTACGCATCGCCTTATGTATCGTTATCTGCTGTTCCTTTTTGATATATGCTTCTTCAACAGCAGTTTCATCATCTGTCATCTCAGGCATCTCTTCAATAGAAACACACGTCTTTCCGGCAGTCCTGCGAAGGTGATCTATCGCAATATTCCTTCCGATGGCATAGAGCCATGTCTTGAAGGAGCTTTTCTCTCTGAACTTCGGCTTTTTAGTACCGAGCAGCACAAAAGTATCTTCCGTCAGCTCTTCTGCCGTCTGAATGTTCCCGACTATACTTGTCAGGTACAGTATCAGACCGTCGCTGTATTCTATTATTATCTCATCCAGTCCCTGTACATCACCATAGTCACGAAAACGGCGGTAGCTACTTGCACCGTTATTCATTGAACTACTCCTTCCTGAAAGCCTCTCATCGGCTTTCACTTATTAGACGATATAAGAAAGGAAAACTACGCGCTTTTTTCTGATTTTTTTGAAAAGCTTAAATTTGTACGTTATGCTGTATTCACAGCTGTTTTTTTATTCAGTATTACTGTCGCTTATTTTACAATAACTATATCACAATGCAAGAAATATAGACCTTATCACGAGTAGTTATGACCTCGTCATCTTCATTCAGAACTACAGGGCGATAACTCTGCGGCTTATCATCAGACTTCGGAAAAGCCCTTGACCTTCCGCTTTGCCTTCAGATCAAATTACTGCAACGCCTTATTTATTCACTTGATCGCGCCTGCCTTGTAGGCTTCAAGAAGCTGTCGCAGATCATTGATCTTGTCCATTATCTCCTCGCCTTTGTCGGTATCGGAAATATTCGCACGGTGCTCAAGCTTTTCCACAAGACGGATAGTCGGAGTGTTGCCGCTCTCTCCTGCCTTAAACGGCTTGTGCTCGGCAAGATTGAGACTGTGAGAGTCGTATATCAGCGTATATCCCGCGATACCTGTAGTAGTCTGATAAGCCTTTGAGATTCCGCCGTCAATGACGAAAAGCTTTCCGTCAGCCTTTACCGGGCTCTCTCCGTTCTTGATCTTAACGGGAACATGACCGTTTATGATATGTCCTCTTTCAGAATCCAGTCCGAACATATCAAGCAGAGACATACAGATCTCAGCTTTTTCCGAGAATGTATAGTAAGCGTTGTAATTCTCGGTATGGAGCGACTTATCCGCAAGAAGCCCGCGCTCAAAGAACGCCATTTTGTCCTTTCCGTAGAGCGGAGACTTAGGTCCGCACCAGAGATACCACATGAAGTCATTGGCGTACTCCTTTTCCTCTCCGCTGCTGAAATAAGCCTGATTCACCAGTTCACCCAGTTTGTCGAGAAGCGCCTTTCCCGAGTACTTCTGACCGCGTATCTCCACACTTTGCAGTTCACCATTCTCGTCCATAGGTATACAGCCGTGGAAAAGAAGATTATTGTTGCAGGTCTTATACATAGCTCCCTTTGCATAAATAAAGCGTATATGCCTCTGAAGCTTTTCGCTGTGGCGGAATGTAGCTTTGAGCACCTTCATAAGCTCTGCCTCGCCTTCGGAAAGAGTCAGCGGTGACTCAGGATCGACTGTTGGAAAGCTCTTGTCAAGGAGTTCATGCTCTCTGCCGTCTATGCTCACAGTGCCTTTTCTGAAATCAGTCCTGCCAAAGAGGTCACGGTCTGACATTTCCCACTCAGGGTGCTTTGATATAAGCTGTCCCTCAAGCTTCATCTGTATAACAGTGATAGCCTTGTGCATTTTAGCCGCAAGCCTGAGGTCAACGGGATCGTAGATATTATCATCAAGAGCGTTTGGCATATAGAGCCTGCAATCATCGTTTTCATAGGTCTCGGCTGCAAATACCGCAAGTGCGCGGAGATTAAGTCCGTAGCCGTCTTCAAGAACATCGAAATTATTGTATCTCATGGCAATGCGGATAACATTTGCAATAAGAGCATTGTTCCCTGCGGCAGCTCCCATCCATGAAATATCGTGGTTGCCCCACTGTATATCAACATCATGCATTTTCATAAGCTCGTCTGTTATCACGTCAGCACGGGGACCTCTGTCAAAAATATCGCCTATGATATGAAGCCTGTCGATGCTGACAGACTGTATCAGCTTGCACAGGGAAATGATAAAGGTCTCTGCAATGCCCGTACTGATTATCGCACTGATTATCTCGTCGTAGTAATAGTCCTTGTTGACGTCGTCGGTAACATTGAGAAGCTCGTCAAGTATATACACCATATCCTCGGGTATCCTCTTTCTTATGCGAGAACGGGTATACTTAGCCGAAACTGTCTCACACACAAGTATCAGGCGATATATAGTAAGTCTCTTCCACTCATCAGACAGCTCGCCGCTGTTTGTACGACGTGCTATCTCTTTTTCGGGATAGTATATGAGCTCCGCCAGCTTTTCGCGGTCAGCCGCGGAAACGGTCTTGCCGAGAACAAGGTCTATCTTTATTTTTATCATGCCCGAAGCACTTCTCAGCATATGCAGGAAAGCCTCATATTCGCCGTGAATATCGCTGAAAAAGTATTCAGTGCCTTTTGGAAGACTGCGTATAGCCGAAAGATTGATTATCTCACTTGCTGCACTCTCTATAGTCGGGTACTCTTTTGCAAGAAGTCTAAGGTATTTTATATCCATATCATCACTCCGTACTGTATATCAATTATTTGAATATATCGTCATTTGCATTCATTATAACACAGAATTAAAAAAACAGCAACAATCGCGGCAAAAAATCTCCCGCCTGACATGACTCTGACGCGAAAAAGTGCGCATGAGCTGTATGATGTTCCGCTTCACCTTAATGATTTATATGAGGTCTTACATATGTGCATTTATATCAATAGTAGTTGTATCGCTTCTGACTAAAGCTCCTGACAAGGAGATAACAGAGGAATATAACAGCGTAAAGACCGATATGAACAAATAAATTGCTGATAAGCAAAACTATCAAACAGAATTGCCCTCAGATCGAGGGCAATTTTTTTATATACAATGCTCTGAAGTCATGTTTTAGTTGACGCCTCATGTCCCCCGTCCAGAACAATCATCGGGATCTCATTCTCAATACCACTTATTGATACGGGAATTGCTCCGTTTTCAGCTCTTTCGGCGATACGTGACGCTCCATACAGTGTGAACAGCGCACAGCCGCAAAGCAGCGCTCCGCTTACTATTTTTCTGTGTACTCTTTTCATTTCGGTTGCTCCTTTCACATTATGCGATGATCGGTCACTGCATTATATGGTAAATTCCGACATTATATGACAAGGCTCCGACCATTTGGTTCGGAGCCTTTTTGTCTGAGTTATTCAGGGGATATATTTTATTCTTAAAATCGATTTATTACTGTCCCTCATGGAAGAAGTAAGGGAGTGCGTCATAGATGTAATGACGTACCTGCGGCCACCAGTGTACATTGCCCTTTGCTTCGAGGAAGTAAAGGTTGCCCTTTGAGAAATCGGCTGTGTATGTGAACACATCTGTATTCTTCTTCAGCTCGTTTATCATCGGCACCATATTGCCGTATGCGATGTCTTCGGTACCTGTTGCAGCAAATACAAAGTACTCATTCTTCTTGAAGCCTGATTTTCTTGCTGAATTGAGGACCTTGCCTGCGCCGTCCCAGCAGTGACCTGACAGAGGCATGAAGTATGCGATGATGTCAATGTTATTGTTGAAGTTAGCCCATGTCGAACCGCCGCCCATGGAGAATCCGCCGTATGCACGGTGGTATCTTGATGCTTTAAGGCCTTCAATAGATGTATTTCCGCCTGCATATGTAGAGTACTTATTTTCAACGTAAGGGATAATGCTCTTTCGCATTTCCTCCCATACACCGTCAGCGCTGGGAGCCTTGTTGAATGTAGGAGTTACAACGATCATCGGCTCTATATCGCCGTTTGCGATCATGTTATCAAGCATGATGTCGATATTGATGTTATTGTCGTTGAAGCAGGTCTCCTCGCTCTCTCCGCCGCCGTGCATGAGGTAGAATACGTTGTACTTCTTGGACTTGTCATAGCCATATGGAAGATATACGTACATATTCTTGTTGCCGTTGATACCGTTGTAGTTTTCCTTGACAACAGTACCGTGGTTTGCAGGCTGCTTGAAGTAGCTGTCAGGTGCAGCCTTATACTGAGGATTTGCATTGTATTTGAAGTTGCTTACCTTTATTTCGCCGACTTTTCCGCCGCCTGTAGTAACTGCCGAGCTTGTGCCCTCAGCTGCGAACTGAACATCATCAACATAGAAATCGAAGGTGCCTTCTGTTGATTCGATATAGAAGTTTATCTCTGTGGCATCTGAAGGAATGGTATAGGCTGTATTCTCAAGCTTTGTCCACTTCTTTCCCTCAACATCAGCCTTAGCTATATTGACATAATTCACCTCATCAGAAGCGTCCTTGTACTGAAGCTGAAGCTTCATCTCCTGGGTTGAATCAGTGGGCTGCATTACTGCTGCGGAGAAGCTGTATGTATCGCCTGGCGCAAAATCGCTTCCGAGGCTGTAGTTTATACCGTTCCATGCCGCTGTTCTGCCGGATACTCTTACCGAATTGCTGCCTGAGTAATAATGGCTGCTCTCTGAGTCTAAAGAAACGCCGCCTCTTGCTGTCCAGCCGTTTACACCTGACTCAAAGGACTCCTTCCTGGTATCGATAGCGGGAACAGTAGTAGTTGTGGTGGAGGTTGTTGTAGGAGTAGTTGTAGTTGTTGTAGAAGTGGTAGTTGTCGTAGTAGTAGTTGTTGTTGTTGTTGTAGTGGTTGTTGTGGTAGTGGTAGTTTCAGAAGCAGTAGTAGTTGTTGTATCTGTCTTTACTTCAGATACGCTCTCCGGAAGTGAATGGATAAGACCGAGCAGATACTTCTGTATGGCAAGTGCGTCCATGGTAGTAATACCGTCACCGCTGTTGCTTACGTCACCGTTAGCCATACCCTTCTCTGTGATACCGCCTTCCTTGCCGACACCGTACTTGTCAGGATTGGCGAGACACTGCATAATAAGTACAGCATCTGCGAAGTCGACCTGCTCATCGCAGTTTGCATCTCCCCAGACCACATTTTCAGCACCTGCTGCGTACATGTCCTGATTCGCGGGCAAAGCTGCCATTGAAGTGCACAGCATGGAACAGGTCATAATGCCTGTCAATACACGTTTGAATTTATTTGTTTTTTTCATTAAGCATTCCTCCTTGAATTATTATTCCCCTGTTTATATCTATTAAGCTATACATAGCTTATACATTTATAATAACACATTTTCCTACGACAAATCAACTCAAAAAATAATTCAAAGGTGGACAAATCAAGGCACTTATCTGTAGATTTGCCAAAAATATTGACAATACCTTCATTCAAATCGTTATAATAACGAAAAAACAGCACAGGAAAGCATAATCTGCTCTCCCATGCCGCTGTATTTTTATCTTCTTCTTTCAGGATACTTTCTGTAGTATTCCTCCTTATCCGCATACATATTCACATCTGCCTCATGCAGTGCTTTCCGTATTTCTCCAATGGTGCTGAAGCTCCAGCCTACAGCGAAGCACACACCGTCAGGAGAAGCAGTCGCACCCTTGAATTTCATTATCTGCTTTTCCAGCTTTTCTTTATCACTCTCAATGGCAAGAACCATGAACTCATCGCCGCCTGCGCGGTATATCTCATATTCGGGAAAATGCTTCTGAAGCGTAAGTGCCGCGTCCTTCAGCAGAAGGTCGCCTGCAAAATGTCCGTCGTTATCATTTACCTGCTTCAGACCGTTCAGATCGGCAAATATTATGCAGACAGGGTCAGAAGATTCTGTTTCATCTGCGATCAAAGTGTCAACGCGGTTATTCATGGCATTTCTGTTGAGTATACCCGTAAGCATATCCTTTGAGCTGAGAGTTTCGAGCTTGTTGAACACCTGATACCCTGCAAGCTCAGAAGCTATGTAATACGATGAAAGCTCAAGCATTTCCTTGATCTTGTGGGTTTTGTCCGCATCAAAGTTGACAGCCCATATATATCCCAGTGTATCATCATGGTGCTTCAGAGGGAACAGAACGATGTTTTTTGCTCCCGCAGTCTTTATCGAGTTATACCACACAGGATTGGACTTCTTCAGTTCTTCCCAGCCGTGTTCATCTTTTATGATAACGCAGGTGCTTCCTGCGATACTTCCGTGCCATGTGTCAACAATATCGTAAAAATCGTCATCAATGTATTTATTCATTGATGACAGCTTGGTATCCTCGCTCAGTGCTTCACACAAAAGAGAACATTTGCGGGAAGCAGCGTCTGTTTCAAGGATACAGCAGTGCTCCGCCTTGCACATCTTTCTTATATCGGATATGACATCATGTATGGTATTCCTGAATTCATTTGAGCCATGGAGCCTCATACATATCTGCAGCACATTTGCTGAAACAACAGGGTCTGTATTGGACCTAAGAGAATAATCAGGCGCTTCTGAAAAACTCTGCACAAAAGCGCAGTATCCGATATTGGGCTTGTCCGTTTTAAGCGGTATTGCCGTAAGATGCAGCCACATAGGCATTCTTTCGGGGTGAATGTAGGTATGGAGCGTTTCATTAAGAACAGCGCTTCTGTAGCAGAATTCCTCGAAATTCTTATCCTTCGGCATATAATTCTCATAGGGTTCATCCGGTGAGAATTCAGTTTTGTAAAGGGCCTCTTCTCCGATCTTATCGCGGTCGTCGTCAGATTTCTTGAAAAAAATTTCATTTCCGGTCACAAGACGGATATTTCCGTATGAACCGTCGGGAAATACTTCGACGGAAAAAACACTCGCCATTGAATTTATATGTTCTGAGAAAAAATGAAAATCAAAATCCATAGTCACTACTCCTTTTTCACAGATTCATGTGTTAAAACTATATATATTATATCATATTTGCCCAAGTTTTTCAATAGTTATTGTACACAAATTTGAATATTTGATTATTCTCGGCTGATTTTCGCAGAGCATATCTTTTCATATTGTAAGCGTAATGCAACAAAAAAGAGCAGCCTGCATATCAGGCTGCCCTTCTGTATCATTAATATCCTGTAACTTCAGTGCTTGTTGTGATAACGTCCTCGTTATCGAACTTTATTATCTCAAGCTCAGGAGATGTATATACTTCTTTAGTGTTCATATTCCTTTACTTCCTTTCTTCAGCCAACATAATCTGTTGCAGCGATAAAGTATTCATACAGTGCATTAGCTACTGCCACGTCCTTTGCAGGAGCACCCTTATGGCTCATAACACGGTAAGCCCATGACATAGGCGAGAATAAGTAATCAGTACCCTGATAATTTACATTGAATGTAGTGCCGAGCTGTGTAGGTGTGATACCGGGAACCTCAAAGCAAACCTTGCCGTTTGCACCTGTAAATGCATATATCTCAGTAAATGGTGAGATCACCAGCTTATTGTCTGCGTCGAATGTCCACATATCAAATGCAGCCACATCATGACCGGACTCCTCATACTTAGCTGTATAAAGACGTACAGCAAGCTTGGAATCAAGAACGAGTGATATGATAGCCTCGCTCGAATCGAACCATGGCTGATACTTATTTACGGTAAACTCGCCGAAAGAAGTATTTGCACCGAGGATATCCTGAGAATGGTCTGTTACAGAAGGCAGAGTGCTGCCGTTGAAATATGCCTCAGCAACTTTTCCGTACTGTCTTGTTGCCTTTACAAGAGCATCAAGCTTTGTATTTCCCGAGTTGTCAACAGCGTCAAGATACTCATTTACTGAAAAAGCATATGTATCCACAGGAGTTTCGCTGTCGCCGTAAAACAGCTCAGCAGTGATCTTGCTGTTCATCTCATTTGCAGAAACATTAGCTGTTACGCAGTATACGTCCTGACCGTTTATATTCTTGAGTTCGAGGCTCTGGAGCGAATCGCCAGCCTCATCGCAGTCGCCGGATAACTTAACCTTGAGTTCGTCAAGGTTCTCTTCATTGACCTCACCAACAATGAAATTCATGCCGAAGCCGTCATTGAGAGTAATATTTCTGCCGCTGAATTTAGGAGCAGAAAGTCCGAGAACAAAAGGATCATTCTCAGTTCCCTTGCCTCCTGTTATATAGAAGCCCTCAGGCTCAACAGAAGGATCCTTGCGTGTTACATAAAAACCGTTATGTACATCTGTAAACATAATATCGCCGGTTTTCCATACATACTGATTGTCAGCATCAGAGTTTTCGAAACCTGTTATGGTAATATCGCTGTTTAACATTGTCTTTGGGTAACCGGAATTTGCATCGTCATCGATCAGAAACCATGTCTCACCTGTTACAGTGATAGTATCGCCCACCTTATAGAGTGTGCCGACTGCCGGTGCCTTTGCTTCTGTTGCTGCATAAGCAACGATGCCGCTGTCTGACTTAAACAAGCCGCCTGCATTTGCCGGCATAGCACCTGCTACGAGAGCCATTGACATAAAGAATGCTGATGCTTTTTTCAGACTACAGTGTTTTTTCATTAATAGTTCCTCCTCTTTTTTTACAAAAAATACATATTATAAGCAGTTTTGCAGCTGCCGATAAACGTGACAATAATATCCTGAGTCTCTTGCTGCGGAAGGCTGTTTTCTTTTTTCATACCTGCATTAAAAGACCTAAAGGGAACGAGAAGGCATTATTTGTTATGAAACTGTAATGGATTTTTGTAAGAAAAAACGATCCCTTTATAGAAATTTACAAATTGTAATTTTACGTCAATTCTATACTATTTGACCATTGCATATTATATCACAGGTTCCCTCAAATGTCAATACCAAAATTGCGTTTTTTTATTATTTTTCAGCAGAATTCCTACATTTTGCGTACTTTTTCAGGCACTCCTTTTACTATTGACGTGATCTGTCACTGACAAAATGAGGCGTTATACTACAAAATGTTCCGAGAGGGGTGTCCATCCGGCGGACTGGGGCAAAAAATTACCGAGCCCATAATCAGGCTCGGTAATCCACTTTTTTCGTTAAGGAAAGCCGACTAAAGTCAGAGCTTTTCCGAATACCGCACAGGAGAAATTCATTCCTCCGTCCGATATTTTCTTATCGACCGATCATTACAGATCAGTTTTCATCATCTCTGCGGCGGCTGAACTTTACTGCGAAGGCACCAAGTATCATAAGAACCAGTGAACCTATAACAGCAAAATAGTTTGGAAGAGTATCCATACCTGTCTGAGGCAGTTCAACAGCTTCGCCAGCTGAATTCTTTCCGCTTCCGCTTGCAGGATCCATAGTGTAAACGTCAAGGACTTTTCCGTTCTTATCGGTAAGTGTTATTGTTTTTTCATTATCAGATGAAGCAGTGATCTCAGCATTGACATCAGACGCACCTGTTCTCTTCTGATAATCCTTTACGACCCAATAGCACATTTTAGCATCAGGATAGATGCTGTCAGATGCAGTCGTGGTTGTTGTTGCAGTAGTTGTAGTAGTCGTCGTAGTTGTTGCAGGAACCACAGGACCATTGCCGCTGAGATCGTAATCAAAGCCGCTCAGATCCCTTACATTGCCCTTGGCAATAAGCTTGAAGCCCTCACGTACAGTTATTGCTGTATCCTTAGCGATGAGTACGTCAACATAATCAGGGATAGTAACGTCTGCTGTAACATTGACATTGCCGAAGATGGAAAGCTCTGTCTTTTCACCTGCCTTAACAGCGTCTTCAACAGCAACTCTTATATCAGCATATGTCTTGCCGTTGCTGAGCATTGCTGTTGCCTGAGGATTGATGCTGATGCTGTCAAAAGCTTCTCCGCAGATATCGCAGAGCTTGACAGCAAGACCTGCCTCGCCGTTCTTTGGCTCGGCAACAAGCTCAAAGCCCTTGGAAGATGTGCACTCATGCTCTTCGCCGCTTATGATCTCACGCTCTTCCTTTGTTCCGTCCGAATATTCGATGTGGAGGATTCCGCGTCTGCCTGTTTCGTTTGCTGTTATCATAAAGGCTGTCTCACCTGTAACAGTGATCTTGCCGTCAGCATCGGGCTCAACGCCGGTCATTTCTTCAAGTGCAAATGCCTTTCCGCTTTCTGCGGTCACTGCTGCGCTGCCGTCCTCGGAAGGAGCGGGCTGTCTTCTTGCGCCGCTTGCTTCCTCAACAAAAACAGTTGCTGTAACCTCTGGTGAAGGAGGAGTTACGGTAAATATAACAGGCCAAGTCATATAATATACAGGTCCGCTATGTCCTCCGGATGATGTACTGTGATTAGTTGAGTGATTAGTGCTGGCCCCCATAATGAAAGGCCCTATCAAATAGTTATTTCTGTATGTGGTATATACAGCTCTTGGATCATATCTGTCTCTGTAAAATGCATTTCTGAGTGTGGTATATGCTCCCGGTGTAGTTACCACATGGAGCACGCCGAATGTCGGATCGCCGTTTTCAATTATCTTGACTTCATATGGAACTGTCATATCCGAACCTACAAAGTTTACGGATACATTGTCCCTGAGGATATGCTCAACGGGAAGCTCACCAAGCAACTCTTCGTACATACTGTTGAACCATGAAAACATACGAAGATCAGGTCTTCTCGAACCTGCATTTAAAATGCGGTAGTAATGAGCCCTTCTTGTATTAGCTCCGATATACTGCTCGTAAACAGACTTCCAGAGGTCTTTTACATTCAGCTCGATAACAGCTGATTCGCCGGGAGCGAGCTCATCTACATTGATACGTGCAACATCGCTCGCATCCACAAGATCCATGTGCTTATCAGCCACAGGTCTGAGTGCGCCATTGCCGCGTGAACGGTAAAGTGTAGCGTCTGAACCCTGCTGGAACCTTGTGATGACATTTTCAAGATCGTAGATAGGCTTGTCTGAAACATTCTCAAGCTTGATCTTTATATTATACATCTCATCAAAATACGAATATCTCGGAAGCTCAACGATCATTTTGAGTGCTGAACCTGCATAAACGTGAAGAGCGTCCTTTGACTTGAACTGATAATCGAACTCCTCGCCCTTGTTCTTTCCGCAGAAATCAGCTGTGAGCTCGTAGTCGCCCTCCTTGTCTCCGCGGAGGTACCAGTCTGCCGTTTTGATCTCATTAGGCTTGAGATCGCCGAAATCCTGAGTCTCATCACCCTTGCAGAGTGTAAGTCCGTCAGGAATATTAAGCTTTGCACTGCAGTCTGTAAGAGTCTTTGTATCATTGTTTACGACGATGAGCTGTACATCATAGAATTCCTTGAGCCACTTGCTCTTTCCGTAGATGATCATGTACATTTCCTCGTCAACGGTTTCTGTCGTAACTGTACGTACAACATAAGCGCCGATTCCGGGGACATATGTAGGAATGCCCGGGTTGATAATAACGCTTGTGCAGCCTGCTACGTTTATAGCTGCCTGATTATAAACAGGAGCACCTGACTGATCGAATGTAACTATCTTTTCGATGACAACGCCTGCTGTATCGAAATCAGCTTCGATAGAGTACTGGAAGCTGTTGAAGTTATCATCATCGCCAAGGTCGATACCTGCATCGATGACCTGCTGCTTTGTCATCGGAGTTACCTTGAGCTCGCCGTCGATATTGAGACGAGTTGGCTTTTCTTCAAGATCTGCCGGTCTTTCAGAGGCGATCCCCCACTCGCAGATGAAAAACTTCCGATGATCGCCTGGAAGATCGTTCCATTTGCCTGAGCTGTATGTATGGATATAGTTTTCATGGCCGCCAAGGTTATTCGGCTCGCCGCCGTTCCAGTTGGTGAACACCATAGGCTCGCCTGTGATCCAGCCGAATTCGCCGTTTTCATCACGCTTGCCGCCTAACCAGCATTCGCTGAGACCTTCTTCTTTAAGAAGATTTGTTATAAGCTCCTGCTCTTCAAAGGAAGTGAGCGTAGCAAGATGTCCGTTGACGCTTCTGCAGTAGGAATCAGCTTCATCCCATGTCATTGCAGTTTTGATGACCTCATACTTTTTCCTGTCAGGAAGAGATATGGGAGTGGTGGTTGTAGTTGTAGCAGTAGTGCTTGTTGTTGAAGTCGTTGATGTAGTAGTTGTGCTTGTTGTCGAAGTCGTTGATGTAGTGACCTCATCATTTACGACCTCGATATAGCCCTGCTGTACGCCCTGAGTAAATACCCATGCTTCCATCAGCTGACCATTTTCATCTTTCTTGGCGTTGGTGAAGCTTCCCTTTCGTGATTCATCGCTATAGTATGCAATTTCTATCGGGAATTTGTCACCGACCTTTGTATCAGCAGGAACAGTAAGCTTAAAAGTCATATATGTTCCGTCTCTGCCCTTATCCTCTGATGACTCAGTACCAACATAAAAGCCATTGCCTGTGCTTTTCTGTACTACAGTCAGATCTTTGCATGCATCGCCTGTTTCTGCATAGTTATCGCCGTCTTTTTTTATATCCAGTCTTGCATCATACTGGATATTCAAGCCGGTTGCTGAATACTTTCCATCGGCGCCTGATACCTTGAGTTCTATTGTCTGATCAGGATTTTTCCGAACCTCGCTGATCGGAACTCTCAGTCTGCTGAGTGAAAGAATCGGCTTTACAGGCGACTTTGACGGATCAAGTCCCTGAGTATCATACGCCTCACCTGCCGCAGCAGTAATATCAGCGATTGATTCATCCGGGTTGACATCGCCATAGTTGGAAGCATCAGTTTCATCGCCCCACCACATTACTTTGTCAGGTACCGTGTTGATCTGCTTTGACGTCTTTGCAGCCGCTGTACTGTACGGTATAGCTGTCATTATCTGACTTCCTGCTATTGCAGAAGCAGCCACTGCCGAAAGTACACGTTTGCTAAGCTTTTTGTGTTTGTTTTTCCACATAAAAATACCTCCTTTTATTTTGCAAAGTTTTTCTGCCATTCCGATATAATAATCATATGACTAATATATTATATCAATTATCATCATACAAGTCAACAAAAACTATAAAAACAGCAAAAATTGTTAAACAAAACGCCCTGCCCAAAATATGATCCCCTCAGAACTGCACATCACAAGATGCAAAGCCCTGAGGGGATCTTTTTCATATAGGAGGTAATTCTTTCTGTCAGCTGAGCTTGAGAAGTTTTTTCTGTACGCCAAGCGCGTCGCTGACTGTTATGCCGTTTCCTGTTTCGGAAACATCGCCGTTGAAGCTTCCAAGTACAGACAGCTCATATTTATCCGGATTTGCAAGAGACTGCATTATCTTTACTGTATCAGCCATATCAACGCCGCCGTCACAGTTTGCATCGCCGTTGCGCTCTACATCCATCTCGCCGAGAAGAGAGGTATACGACTGCAGTTTCTGCTTCTCGTTGAAGTAATCCTCGGCAGTGACCTCGGGATACATCTTTCCTTTGAGCATGCAGTAGCATTCAACTATCATTATATCGTAAATGTCACCGCTCTTGCCGTTAAGGCTGTAATCGCAGCTTGTGCCGATATTACTGATTATGTCATCTGTAAGCTTTTTGCCGTAGGATAAACCGGGCAGATCAATATCCGGACCGTTATACAGATATGAAGAATAGAGATTGATGTATATGTAATCGTATTCATCAAAAACTCCGTCCATATTCACATCGGGCTCAGAACGCTTTCCATCTTCAACGTCCTTGATGTAAGCCTTGAACGCCTTCTGGAAAACTGCGTCACTAAAGACTTCGTTGTTCTCCTCGGGATGAACAAGATCAACATACTGCTCAACAACAGTCGATACCGTGTAAAGTCTTGTACCTTCATTAAGATCTACATAGAAATCATAGTCCGCATATTCTTCCTTATACTCATTGCTTTCAAAGAAATAGGACAGACAGTAGTAGTAGAAGGTCCAGTCATCCTTGTCAGACATAGCCGGCACAGTGTAATGGAAGACGCTTTCATATGATCTTACAAGCTCATCACAGCGAGATTCTATTTCATCGTCAAGCTTCATAGCATATTCATGGTGATCCGTATATTCCCTTGATGTGCCGTCTCTCCAGATCCAGAAGTCGTTGTGATTACTTACATAGACCACGATATCCATGAAGTCCTCGATGTCATATTCGCCGCTGCCGTTTACATCAAGATCCATTTCTCCGCTGTCGCAGTGATTATTGAATTCGGGATAATCCCAGCGCAGAACACTGAAGTTTGATCTCATTTCATCGGCAAATACCTGCGGAACATTATCAAACACAGAAGGATCTTTATAAATGCACAAACTGTCCCACGGATAACTTCCCATTACTGTTTCGGATCTGCTGTAAGCAGGTTCATCATATGTTTTGAGTACGTCGATCTTATCGGCAATACTTCTGAGCGATGCCGAAGTATGTTTCCAGAATTCCTCTTCATCAAACTCGTCATTTAACGCTTTTCGCTGATCTGCATCAGCTTTTTCTTCTTCCCAGCATTCTTTCATGACTTTCGCATATACGTTGTCATCAGCGTATTTGTCAGGACAATTCTCTTTATAGAAATCATCATCGTAATATTCTGCCTTCACCCCTTCAGTCAGTGCAAAATAATACATAAGCATAGTGCTGTCACACAGATCTATCATTCCGTCCGAGTTGTAATCTGCGTTCTGACGGCACTTCTCTCTCATCTCGCCAGAAGCTCCCGCATTGATCACCGAGCGGTAAAGTGCATAAACGTCAAAGATGTCAAAATTGCCATCGCTGTTCAGATCAAGATCAAAGCTTCCTTCTGATATGTTAAGAACGTTGCGGTATTCATCGCTGTTGACTTCAAGCCTTGTGGGCGGTGTAAGAGATGGTATTTTCAGATCCCCCGACTCTGCTCTGTACATGGAAGGAGATACTGATGATGCTGTAATCACGGCTGCAAGAAAAGCAGGTATTTTTTTCATATAAATGCTCCTTTCGTAAACAGGTATTTCAGCAGTAACTGCTGCAGAAGAAGTCGTTGTCACGGTGCTGTGTGAAGCTGCTGCGGACTGAGATACAGGTGCTGTACCTGTTCTCACACGGGCAGATGTGGTGTAAGCGGCTGAAATGGCAGATGCTTTTTGGACAGATGAAGCTGTTGTCTTTGTCTGAACTCCCCCCGGGATCAGAGCCTGCGAAGCTGTAGTTACGGTCTCATCGTCTGCAAAGGCTGTAGTAGTCTGAGTAATATCCTCAGCCATTGTAGTGACATCAGAAACGATATTCTCATTTCCGAAATTTTTTGTATTGCCCTTAATATGCGTACTGTTCCA
This sequence comes from Ruminococcus flavefaciens, assembly GCA_004554385.1. Taxonomy (GTDB): domain Bacteria; phylum Bacillota; class Clostridia; order Oscillospirales; family Ruminococcaceae; genus Ruminococcus; species Ruminococcus flavefaciens_T. Next base: position 8,555 of record SFMO01000140.1, on the reverse strand, counting down.
GACTCCGAAGCCTATCACAGCTGCCGCGCAAAGACCTGCACAGCCTGCTGCTGTACGCATTATTATGGCTTTTCTCCGCTTTTGAGCTTCAAGACGGGAATTGTATTTTTCAAGGATACTGTCTGCTATTCTGTCATAGCTTTTCATATACAAATCCCTCCTTTTCAAGCTGAGCCTTCAAAGCCTGCTTTGCTCTGTAGATCAGATTTTCTATCTGCCTGTTATTTTTATCCAATATCTTTGCCGCCTCACTATTGCTGAAACCTTCAAAATATGTAAGGTAAAGTACCTGTGAATACTCGGGATTGATCTTTCCCAGCGCCCTGTGAAGCTGTATTTTCTGCTCATTTTTGATATAGCTGTTTTCAAGATTTTCCTTGTCCGCCAGCTCATAAAGCTCGTCAACAGGGCTGTTCACAAACCTTTTCCGCCGCTTCAGCAATCTGTATGCATGAAAACGTGCGATCGCATACAGCCATGTTTTAAAGCTGCTTTTCCCGTTGTATTTCGGCTTTGTCAGCAGAAGCTCGCAGAAAATATCCTCCGCAAGCTCCTCCGACAAACATATATCGCCTGTAATACTGTTGAGGAACAACACCAGTCCATTATTGTATTCACTTACTATTTCAACAATAGCGTCTTTTTCACCTTTAAGAAAACGGCAGTAGCTACTTGCACCGTTATCCATGACACGTCCCTTTCTGAAATGCTGATCATGATCTTCATTCACTTATTAGTGCATTTACACTTCAAACACTCTCACTGTTTTTCAAAAAAATTATTATTTAACTATAACCCGCATAATACCGACTGCTTTCATCATACAAAAACGCCCTGAAGCATTCGGGATCACACTTCAGGGCATTTATGACTTCCTTAACTGAGAAAAGTGAACAACCTCGCCTGTTTTCAGGAGAGGAACTCATTTATCGCAGCAGCTGACCGATTATCACTTTGCGCAGACGGATAAGATCGAACAGATCTGCTGCTCCGTCCTCGTTCAGATCAGCAAGTATGAACTGCATTTGTGTAAAGCTGTCCTTGCCGCTCAGATACCTGCTCAGCACCACCAGATCAGCCACATTGGTATTTCCGTCCATGTCAACATCGCCCAGCTCATACTCTGCCATTCTGAAATTACATTCCAGCTTCACAGCCTTGTCAGCTGTAACGGTTATTGTTTCCGAGTCAGACTCAATATCTCCCGACCAGCCTGCAAATTTATATCCCTCATCGGGATGTGCGGTGAGAGTCACCTTGTCTCCTGTGTCAAACAGACCTGTCCAGACATTTTCCGTTATTGCAGTATCTGAGGAATCCACGGTAAAGCTTCCGCCGCCATTCACCGTTACGGTAATGTCAGCCGCCTCATCCGTTATGCCAAAGTAATTCTGCATATGCCCGATGATATATTCGGGACGCTCTCTGAAAAATGTGCGCATATACTCCATTTCATCATGGAGATACTGTTTCTGCTGAGCCATGAAGCTGTCAATATCCATGCCTGCATCTCCGTCATACCAGCGCCATGCAGTCATGGTCATATAGTCCATGTATGCCTCTTCCTCTACGTCAAGCTCCTTTACCATTTTTTCGGGCTCGAACACATCATTTGCAAACAAATAGAACCTGTGTATGAATTCCTTTCTGAACTCAGGATTATCAAGGAGCTTTGCGAATATGACCGTAGGGATAGACTCCTTGACTCCGTCCATTTTCATAAAGCTGTTGTACTGATAGCCCTCAAGATCGCCGAAATCATCATAGGTAAGCCCCACAGAGTAATCGAAATCGAATGCGCCAAATCTCCATCTGCCGTCGCTGTAGGGATTTCCCTCTATTACTTCTCCGTTGTTTCTCCACATGAAGTAATTATAGTTCGGCCAGTCCCATGTGCCGATGTACAGTCCTGTGCAGTAGCAGTTTATAAGGCTGTCAATATCCACCTTTGAAGTGACATACTCATAGTTTTCGGGAACTGAAAGGTCGTTTGCAGAGCAGAATTCTCCCAGTTTCTGAAGATTGAGCGGCTCATCAAAGGGACCTTCCTCACGCTCTCCGTTTTTGATTATGGTAACATTTTCGGATGGCACACCGTAGTGCGACTGTATGTAGTAATCGGAAGCCTTTTCGGTAAGCTCATACATTCCCCACAGCTCGCCGTCAATGAAAAGCATGCACCTTTCGCCGCTATATGTGGCAAGATCTGGGTGATCCTTCAGTGCAAAATCAACAGGATACTCCCTTAGTCTCTCTATGCCCTCGACAGCTCTGAGGCCGAAGGAATCATAGCGCTTTATTTTTTTGCCGTCTATAGCAGAAAAGTTGTTGTCGATTATCTTATGATCCAGCTTAGAATCGCCGTATTCGCTCCTTGCAAACAGATTGAAGCTCTTTGCAGGACTGCTCCTTGAGCCTGCACCTCTGATACGCATACCCATTTTCTGTGTAAAGCCAAGCTCTCCGTCCCTGAAGTACTCGATATCAGCCTCTCGTTCCCAATCCTTGCCTGTCATAATGAAATTTACAATATTCTCGGTTTCGTAATTCTGACCTGTAACATAGATACCCTTGTCTGCGCTGAAAAGGTTATCGGGGTCGGTCACAAGGGATACCACGGGTATATCTGAGTAGTACCTGAGCTTTTCATCGCTCATGACAAAATAGGTCTTTGTGGTGACCTTGCTGAATGTACCGTCTTCGGACATGGATACCGCCCTGACAACAGTAGCCTTGTCGAACTTCTCGGGATTTGCTTCATAGCTTCTGCTGAGGGTTATGGAATATGGTCCCATGTCCTCATGCTGATATTTGCTGTAGACGTTCTCCTCAATACTTCTGTCATACAGAGGAACTGCTTCTGTGTATATTTGGGCAGTATCCGAGGTGATCGGGTCTGTACCGTCGAGAGTGTAGTATACCGTATCCGATGAGGCGATAGTCAGCTCCTTAACATCATTCTCGCTGTAGAAGCCTGATTCCAGTGAAAATACAGGCTCAGCAGGCGAAGACATATTTTCTTCACCGGGAGTAGGCGACATTATCGAGTAGCTTCCGTCTGAAGAGCGTCCATATACTGCGTCCTCAGCAAGTGCAGGTATCTCCAGCTTCTGCACCGTTTCACCATCAGGAGACGAAAGAACAAGAGTCTCTCCCGACTTGCTTAGTCCGAAGCCTGTGTTCAGCTCTGTCATGCCCTCACCATTCTTATCGGCGGTTATCAGCATATATTCGCCCTTGCCGATAACAGTTCCCGACGGAAAGACAAACTTCGGCGGAAGCTCCTCGCTGTCAGACATACCGTAGCCTGCCAGGTCAATATCTCCGTCACTGCCGTTAAAAAGTTCTATCCAGTCTGAGGCTCCGCCAAGGCTGTCAGTGTAGCAGTTCTTGTTCTGAGTACATACTTCGTTGATGCAAAGTTCGTCCGGACTCTGCTCAGCTGTCGCAAATGGCATATTACATGGCATTGCGGAAACCATAAGCACAGCTGTTGCAAAACCGAACATTTTTTTGATATGATCCATTTTATTACCTCCCGGCATTTAACATTGAATAACGCATTTATTATATCACATTCATCATCACAGTGCAATGCTTTTTTCGACAGTTTTTTCAAGAGCAAGTCTTTGCCCAAAATGAAAAAGCTCCGACCGTCTGATCGGAGCTTTTGATGATTCAGTTTATCCCAAGGAGAATTTGCTGTATAGCCTGAGCGTCGCCTACTGTAAGGCCATCGCCGTCCATATCTCCGTTTGTTCTGCCCTGAAGCGTGATGTGGTTCTCTGATGTACCGTTTTCGCCGTACTTGTCAGGATTTGCAAGAGCCTGCATTATAAGCACAGAATCGGACATATCAACGCTTCCGTCATTGTTTGCGTCGCCGTTCTTAGGGCGGAAAAGCTCGATATTGCTCATATAGCTCCTGATAGCAGGAACGTTTCTCGAAGCAGGAGCGCTGCCGTCAAATTCGGGAATGGGATCACTTGTGCTTGCAGAAGCTGATCCTTTTTCCTCGGGAAGTACATAGTGCTCATAGTCATAAACGTCTATATCGAGATGCTTCTTGTAATATCTTGCCATCTCATTCTTTACCTCATCCTCGGGGATACCGAGCTTCTTGACAACATAGAGCTGTATTGAGATGACATCGGAAAGATCACCGCTCATTTCATTTTCGTTGAAGTCGCAGTTGTTTCTGAAGTTCTCGATAATCTCGGGAGAAAAGTCAGGATACTTTGACATATCGGGGAGATAGTCGCCTGCAAGGATAAGGTCTGCATAGATATAATCCTCAAACTCTATAGTGCCGTTCATATTGATGTCGGGCTCGGGGAGAGTGCCGTCCATGACCTTGTTATAGTAGTTTATGAAGTCATTTCTTATCTCCTCCTGAGTGAAATCAGCACGCGGGAAATAAACGCCGGGATAAGTAAAACTAAGGTAATTTCTCATATGCCAGCCCAGTTCATCCTTAGCCTCACTGCCTCTTAAGCCTTCAAAGTAATGCTTGTCTGCATAAGCCTTCTTGAATGGCGAATGTTCAAAGAGATATGCCACATAGTAGTCTTCTCCCTCAAAGGCATAGCCCAGTGCAGCCTCTGAGACCAGGCAGGTATTTCCAAGTCTCTCCCACTCCTCCTTTGAGAAGCCGCTGCTCTTTTCGTCGCCGTACTCAGGGGATTCATCACGGCTGAAGCACTTCAGTCCATGGAATATGTCATTCAGGTCAGAAAAAGTGTACTCGCCGTCGCCGTTGATGTCGAGATCAAGGATACCTCGGTCCACCATATCGCAGAACACGCTGTATGAGCTTCCGATACGTGAGGTACGGTCAACATAATCAAGTATGAACTGTATAAGAGGCTTTTCCATGTAGCCATTGATACTGTCCCCGAGATCCTGTATTGTCCAGACGCCTTCTTTATTCTCAAACAGCTCTTCGCAGCCATTATTGAGAATATTGTCAGGGCAGTTGTAATAGTAATAATCCGGATCCACAAAGTCATATGAAACAGGATAATTCAGTGAATAGTAATAAAACAGAAGGTCGAAATCATTGTAGTCCAGTTTGCCGTTTCCGCTGAAATCGCCGTATTTGCTTACTTTTTCCTTGATCTGTTCAGGAACTTCATAAACAGGCGGCTCATATGTCTCAGTGCCGTCATCATGGACATAGGTCATTCCGGTATTGAACACAAGCTCGCTGTATCCGCGATAGTAAGCATATACGTCCCACATGTCAAATTTCCCGTCGCTGTTGAAGTCCATTTCGTCTTCCTTTTCAGCCATAGCTTCAATTTTTTTCACATCGGACGAATAATTTTCAAGAAAGCTCTTTCGCTGAAATGCAAGGAAATCATCGCCTTCAGCGGCTGTTGCAGTCGGAAGCAAGATGCCTGAGGCTGCGATCATAAGTGATGCTGCAAGTGATAATGCTTTTTTCATGGTGTGGTAACTCCTTTCTGAATCGGTTATTATTAGTTGTTGTACTTATTCATTTTCATTAAGAAGTCTCTGCTGAACAGCAAGAGCATCCATAGCAGTGATTCCGTCGTTGGTATTGTTTACGTCTGCGTTGAATTCGCCTCTTGAGCACATAGCGTATTTATTCGGGTTGCAGAGGCTCTGCATTATAAGAACGACGTCGTTCATTGCAACATCACCGCTTACATCGGCGTCACCTGTTCTGTGCGGTGCACCTGACGGAGCCTTTGGCGCCTTTGGATTTGCAGCCTCCATATCAAACAGCAGATCGCCCAGAGAAACTATATAGTCATAGTAAACTCCGTATGGCAAATCCTGGAAGCAGCCTGAATTGCGATCATAATATCTCCAGTTTCTGTTCTCATACTCCTGATAGATCTCTGAGGCGAAGAATTCGTTGTACAGATCAAAATCAACATTGCCGTATTTTGAAATGTAGATACCTGCAAAGAGAACATCATAATCATCGCATATGATACCGTTTTCGTTGCAGTCAAGAGAAGCTATAGCGTCAACGTCGGGCTTCCAGTCAGGTCTGTCGAGATTTTCGTTGACTCTTCCTATGTTTGCACGTGAGAAGAAAAGCTTATCATACCAGTGCTTTACGTCGTATAAGACCTGATCTAAAGAATAATCCCTGATCGATATAACTCTGTAGCAGACGGAAAGTACCTCCATATCAGCGTCGTCAAGCTTTCCGTCAGAGTTCATATCGGGGACAGATATTCTGCCATCCCTGACAGCTTTTTCGTAATCGGGATATGTAGCTGACAGATAATTATGGTTATTGCTGTGCCAGCTGAGTATATCGCAGTAATCCTCATACTTTACAAAGCCTGCTTCGATAGCGTCTACTCTTGCTTCACCCATGTATTCGTATCCATAACCCGACTTTTCATAAAAATGTCCGTTGCCGTCATTAAAGCTTTCGTCAATACCTGTTATGTCTGCAACAACCCCTCTGAAGCGCCAGTCATTCATATATTTCGGATCAGCATTTGAGATCAGGTAATCGCGGCAGTATTCAGGATCAAGCCATTCCTCCGAAAAGCCGAAATTATTTACGAAATCCTTGGTAAGCAGAACAGCTCCTGCATCGGCTAAGTAACCGATATAATAATGATCATAGTAATACTGTGCACAGTTTTTAAGTGTAGTCTCGTCCATCGGGAAATCAAGATAGTATTTATCCGCAGGGATACAGAAGCCAATATCCACAGATTCTTTTCCGAGAATAGAATCGAGCCTGTGTATAAATCCCCAGCCATACGAGTCAGGATCAACGCCGTATTCTGCTCTTAGTTCATCGGCATAATCATCATCTTTAAGGCGCCAACAGGAATAGTCAACCAGATAGCTGTCAAACATCCAGTAATCCAGACAGTCCTTTACGTCAGTCACACCGTCAGCATTGAAGTCAAGACTGACATTGTTCTCGGCATCGTATTTCACCATACGCTCATATTTCAGGTTAGGCTCGTTGAAATGTGCAAAATAGCCCAGAAAGCTCCATGCACGCTGTGTGAAGCCGCCTTCCGCATTTCTGAAGTTCTCGATCCTGTAGTCCTCGGGATTTATGCCGTTTTCCCTGATGTAATAATTGGCTATCAGCTCAAAATCAGGATCCATTATCTCATTTGAATAATAAACGTCATAAACATCAAATTTTCCGTCGCCGTTAAAATCGGGATCAAGCTGCCCCGATTCGATCTTCTCATAATCCAGACTGGAAGAATTCACCCAATCTCCATCAGGATCAAAGCGTACGATCGGTGAAGCGTTTGCAGCTATCGGATTTGCCATTATTGATGTTGCCGCCAGAACTGCTAAAAATCTCCTCATAGTAACATTCCTCTCTTCATACATGATAGGTCCCGCAATTGATACATTTGTACTTGTTGTGACAACGCTTTCAGGCTTTTTTGTGAGAGCCGCAGAGGTTGCAGCAGCGGTCTGCTTTACAGAAGCAGTTACTGCAGAAGTATTGCGGAAAGAGGACGTTGTAACGGTATCATGCCTTGCCTGTGTTCCTGTTACGATTCCGCTTGCCGATGCAGTCACTGTGATGTCAGGTATTTTATCATCGATTACTGACGTCGTAACATCGGCAGCAGCAACAGGATCATCCGGCTCATTATCCAGACCTGACCGGCCGGGCGCATATTTCCATACACCTAAGCCTGCTGAGACCGTGAGGCAAAGGCACAGTGCAGATATTACCGTCCTTCTGATCACCCGCATCTGCGCTTTTTTCTGAGCGATCTTCTCATCTCTTCTTCTGAGCAGATCACGAGTTATCTCATCCCATTCCAGCATACTTTATCCCCTCCTTTTCCAACTCTTCACGGAGAGCTTTTTTTGCCTGATATAGTAAATTTGTCATCTGCCGGCTGCTTTTATGCATTATACACGCTGCCTCTGAATTGCTGAAGCCTTCTATGTATGTAAGGCATATAGCCTGACTGTACTGGCTGTGCAGTTTTTTCAGTGCTTTGTGCACCATCAGCTTCTGTTCCTCCCTGATATAGTTTTCCTCAATATCCACACCAGAACCGAGATCAGAACACTCATCGAGCGAGGTATCCCGTTTCTTCTTAATGCGTCTGAGATAGTCGATAGCAAGATTCCTCCCTATAGAGAAAAGCCATGTCTTGAACGAGCTTTTCCCCGAATATTTCGGCTTTTTGTAAGCGAGCTTGAAAAAGGTCTCCTCCATAAGCTCCTCTGCATCATGTATATTGTTGGTAAAACTATTAAGATAGATCGTGAGACCGTCCTTATATTCACGGACAATGTCTCCCAGTGCTGAATCGTCTCCGGCAAGATAACGGCTGTAGCTACTTGCACCATTATCCATTGAACGGCTCCTTTCCGGAAAAAATATTGCCTTTCACTTATTAGACGAATATTTTACAGCAAATGTCTTAGTAATTCTGGAAAATAATTCAGAAATGTTTTCTGAGGTCGGATATCTGTGACCTTTATGTTATTAAAATCCGCCTCAAGGCGGTAATTGAGTTTACGTTAATTATAACATGTCTCTGCTTTTCTTTCAACTTTTATTGCAG
>SFMO01000139.1 GCA_004554385.1 Ruminococcus flavefaciens | reverse complement strand
TCAACAACCTTGATCTTGAATTCAGGTGTATATCTCTTGTTTGGTTTTCCTTTTGGCATAAAAATGTCCCCTTTCGTTAGACTTCATTTTGGTATATTTCTATTATACCACATTGTCTAACAAAAGGGGAGCATTTCAGACCCGTGGTATATTTCAATTATGTATTTATTTCCGTTTTCGTCCTCAGCAGCTATAGGGTAAGAATACATACATTCCCAGTCTTCACTAAGCGAATCATTCCTGCCAAAACGTGCCATTACCTTTCCTAAAAAAAGCGCATATTCCTTTTCGCCTGCTTTTCCTGTCTCATATATCCACTCTCCGATGTACTGAAGTTTTCTCATTTCATTTTCTTCGTCTTTTGTTGCATTTCTGAATGTAAACATGTTCTTCTCCTTGCTTGATACTTCGGTCGTAATAGTAGTTTCAGCAATTGAGTCCTTGACATTATCAGTTTCAGCATTTATCTTTCCACAACTATTCATGCAGATCATAGTTATCAAAGATACCCAAAAAATCTTTTTCATAATAATTTATATACAAGGAAACTGGACGTCGAGGACGCCGTCCCCTACTGCGTTGTACTTACTTAAGGTTGATATACTGGCAGATATCCTCTCTCATGCGGATAACTTCTCTTCTTGCAGCCTTAGCGAATTCGTGCTCATCGCAGCCTTCCTTCTTGTATGCACACATTACAGCACGGGAGGAGTTTACGATAGCTCCAAGGCCATTCTCGTCGAAGCCGCCCTTGAGGCCTTCTGCTCCGCCGCCCTGTGCGCCATATCCCGGTACAAGGAACATGGTGTGGGGAAGTCTCTTTCTCAGCTCTGTGAGCATTTCGGGGTATGTAGCACCTACGACTGCGCCTACTGCGGAGTAGCCGTACTTTCCGCGTGTATCCTCGCCCCACTTCTCGCACATATCGCCCATGCACTCATATACAGTGCGTCCGTCAGCCATTTTCATGTCCTGAAGCTCACCTGACGATGGATTCGATGTCTTGACAAGAACGTAGATACCCTTGTCGCGCTCGCGGCAGACCTTCAGCAGAGGCTCTATGCCGTCTGTGCCGAGATAGCCGTTTACTGTAAGAGCGTCAGCGCCGAATGGCTCTATATCGCTGCCGCCGATAGTAACAGTACCGAGGTGAGCATTTGTGTAAGCCTCCATAGTTGCGCCGATGTCGTTGCGCTTACCGTCAGTCATAACGAACATGCCGTTGAGCTTTGCATAGCGGATAGTCTTTTCAAGAGTTCTGATACCGTAGTGACCGTACATCTCATAATAAGCAGCCTGAGGCTTGATAGCAGGTACGATGTCGTGTATCTCGTCGATGATGGCCTGATTGAAGTCGAATATAGCCTTTGCAGCAGCCTTTAATGTCCAGCCGTCGCTGTCAAGATAGCGGCGCTGTATAAACTCCGGAACGTACTCCAGCTTAGGGTCGAGACCTACAACAGTAGGATTTTTGAGTTCGATTATCTTTTCAATGAGTCTGTCAAATGACATATCATTTCCTCCTTAATTATTTATCATTTCTTGCGTCAAAGCGTATCTCGCCCTTTGATATGGTGACGAGAGGCTTTCCTGTGAGCTCCATGCCCTTGAATACGGTATTATGTGACTTTGAATGGAGCTTTTCGGGCTCAACTGTCCATTTTTTATTTATGTCAGCTATTACAAGATCGGCAGTGCTGCCCACCTTTATGCTCGGTACATCAAGTCCCAGTATCTTACGTGGATTTACGCACATCAGCTCCACCACTTTATGCAGGTCTATCTCGCCTGTATGATAGAGGGCTGTCAGAGTAGCCGCCAGTGATGTTTCCAGTCCCACAACGCCGTTGGGAGCTTTCTCAAAGTCTGTCTTTTCCTCAGCAGCATGGGGAGCATGGTCTGTGATTATGCAGTCGATAGTGCCGTCCTTTACAGCTTCGATGATAGCTCTTACATCCTCGGGAGTTCTCAGCGGCGGATTCATACGGTAGTCAGCGTCACGCTTTTCCAGAAGCTTATCTGTCAGCATGAAGTAATGCGGCGCTGTCTCGCAGGTGACCTTTACCCCTCTTGACTTTGCAAAGCGTATCATTGCGGCGCTTCCCTCTGTGGAAACGTGACATATATGGATCCTTGCGTCCACTGAAGAAGCGAGTATCATCTCTCTTGCGGTGATATAGTCCTCAGAAGCCCTGTCCATGCCCTTGACGCCAAGCTTTGCGGAGGTCTCACCCTTGTTGATGATACCGCCGTTTATAATGTTCAGGTCCTCGCAGTGAGAAGCCACCAGAAGTCCGTTCTCCTTTGAGAGCTCCAGAGCTTTCCTCATATTCTCTGCATTCTCAACAGGACGTCCGTCATCGGAGATACATATGCAGCCCGCAGCCTTAAGGGCTTCGTAGTCGCAGAGACCGTTTCCGCTCATTCCGCCTGTAATGCAGCCTACAGGATAAACGTCAACACCTGTTCCCACTGCCTTTTCTTTGATATATCGTATGGTCCCGGGATTATCGCAGGGCGGCTTTGTATTCGGCATTGCCAGAACTCCTGTGACACCGCCTGCAAGAGCAGCGCCGCAGCCTGTGAGCACGTCCTCCTTATGAGTGAAACCCGGATCGCGGAGATGAACATGCATATCAAATAAAGAAGGCATAAGCACAAGTCCTGTTCCGTCGATGACCTGATCTGCAGAGGCAGTCAAGCCCTCGCCTGTCTCAGAGATAACACCGTCCTTTATGAATACGTCTGTTATGGTATCCACCTCAGTATCAACTGCGCGGATATTTTTGATAAGTATAGATGACATATTGACCTCACTTTCGTTGACAGGATATTCAGTATATGGCAACTCCGTCGCTGCCGTCTATCTCCATAGCGGAGACCTTGACCACCTCACTGTGAGAGGTGGGAAGATTCTTTCCTACATAGTCGGGGCGTATGGGAAGCTCTCTGTGTCCGCGGTCTATGAGTACAGCCAGCTGTATGGAACGCGGTCTGCCGCGCTTTATGAGAGCGTCGATAGCGGCGCGTGAGCTTCTTCCCGTAAATATAACGTCGTCAACAATGACCACGTTCTTGTCTGTTATATCAAATGGTATATTTGTCTTTTCAGCCTCTACAGCCGCAGGGCCGTCATCGCGGTACGGTGTTATATCCAGAGCGCCGAATGGCACCTGATTCTTTTCCAGCTCCGAGAGCTTATCTGCGATACGCTTTCCAAGAGGGACTCCTCTTGAAAAAATACCCACGATACAGAGGTCATCCGTGCCCTTGTTCCTCTCTATTATCTCGTAGGAGATACGGGCGATAGCACGGGCAACTGCCTTTTCGTCCATTATTATTCGCTTCTGCTCCATAAGCGGCACTCCATTCAACAAAAAATGCTCCCCGCGCGGCAGGGAGCATACTTATAGTTATAGCTATGGGTATAGTTATATTTACAGTATTTACGAACGCACCTTGCCGACCTCACGGGATCGAATTAAAGGGTAGTTTCCAATGAACACACCTATTATACCACATTGTCAAACTTTTGTCCAGTGATTTCATCATTATTATTATCAATTGACAAAATAAATCTTTTCTGATATAATATTAAAGTATATTACACAAAAACTTCCATTTTATAAAAAGGAGGTATCCGATGCAAAACTGGTTTTTATGGTTTATGATATTTATGATTTTATTTGTGATACCTGCTAACAAAGCAACGAGACGTCTTCAGGCAAGGATCGCACGAAAAAATCGAATTAAAAGGAAAAGAGGAATTTTTACCATGAATGAGCTTATCAAAAACTATATCGGCAAAGAAGTAATAATCTACACCCATTCCTCATCAGGCGTAACAGGTACTGTTACCAGGATCGAGGACAACTGGATCGAGGTAGAGGACAAATACGGCAACAAAGAGGCAGTCAACACAGACTATATCAGCCGTATCAAAGAGTATCCCCGCAACAAAAAGGGAAAGAAAAAGATGGTCGTAGCGTAAAGTATCAGTCCCCCGAAGCTGTTTCGGGGGATTTTTATTCTTCGCCGTGTATCAGTTGCATTTTGACTTCCCTTGTGCTATAATAGAAACAAGTTTAATTATGGAGGAATACTATGAGGATACGACACAAACCATGGGCAAAGCCCGAGCTTGAGGCATGCCCCTTTTATATACCCGAACCGCAGAAGCAGATAGGCCACTGGAGAGAGCTGTTCTCAGAGCCTGACAAGCCCCTGTATGTAGAGCTTGGCTGCGGTAAAGGCGGCTTCATCTCACAGGCTGCCCCCTCTCACCCTGAAGTAAACTTCATAGCTATGGACATCAAGAACGAGATGCTGGTGCTTGCCAAGCGCAAGCTGGAAGCAGCTTACGAGGAAAAGAAGGCTTCTCCCGATAACGTCCGCATAGCTATACAGAACATCGAGCGTCTTGAGCTGGCATGGGACGAAAACGACCGCGCAGACCGTATCTACATTAATTTCTGCAACCCGTGGCCAAAGGCAAAGCATAAGAAGCGCCGCCTTACCCATACACGTCAGCTGGTGAATTACAAGAAGTTCCTCCGCGGCGAGCTTTGGTTCAAAACAGATGATGACGAACTTTTTGAGGAGTCCTTTGAGTACTTTGAAGAGGCAGGCTTCAGGATAAAGTACAAGACCTATGACCTTCATACAGAAAGCCCATACGAGAACTTCGTCACCGAGCATGAGAAGATGTTTTCAGATGAGGGAAAAAAGATAAAATTCCTCATCGCCGAGCCCATAAGGGAGGATTGACTATGGAATTTCAGAAGGATTTCGGCATCATTCACGTTGAAGGCGGTTCAATGAAGACCGCAGGCAAGGGCGACCTCAGTGTTACAGAGGAAGTTCCGCAGAATATCCGTACAAAAATAGATCCGCGTACCGTTGCAAAGACCGCCGCAAAGGCTGCCGCTCTCACAGGACTTGTTCTGCTTAAGCACAAGATGAAAAAGCGTAAATCATAATTTCGAGCTGAGCCAGCTCGACCGCTTGCCACGTTGTCGCTCGTAAACTCGCTTAATAATATAAGAAATGATATTTGTACATCGCTTACAGCGCGATAAGTACGCCGAGCCCATGAACGGGATTCCAAAGG
>SFMO01000138.1 GCA_004554385.1 Ruminococcus flavefaciens | reverse complement strand
CTAAGAACAGCATATCTATCATGAGCAATTGCATCAGGCAGGGTTCATTTTATCTGTCCATGGTTGCAAAATTTTGTCCACGGTTTGGGGTACACTTTAATTTTGCTTAATTACAACTTTGACTCCACTGGGTTCAAAGTTGTTTATTCAATTCCTTGCTTCTTGCTCCTGCCCTTTGTCTGGTCCTTCGGCGTTCTTGGCTTCTTGGCGAGCCTTGCGGCATCACGCTTCATCTTAGCCCTCTCAAAGTAGCAAGTCTTTTCACGCTTCGGAGCGTTCTTCTTTGCTTCGATAGCCGCCTGATTCAGTTCATCGGTCACGACTTTCAGTCTTTGCTCCTTAGTATCAAGCTCCTCCTGCTGAGGGAACGGCTCTGCTACGATCTTCTGTGCTTCTGCGTGATCGAGCCTGAGCTTTGCAAGGTTATCCTGCGTTCTCTCAATTCTGCCGTCTATGTTGTAGAGGGCAGCTTCAAGGCGGTTAAGGTTATGGGCAAAACTCTCGATCAGCTTCGTGGTATGTGAAGCGGCACCTTGCAGACAAGCCGACATACCGCCGCCCATCATATTGCTGTTTACCGTCACGCTCAGGTCAAAGCCCTGGAATGAGCCGACTTTAACGGGAGTATCCGCATACTTGATAGCCAGCACCGCATCTTCCAAAGCCTTAGCTGCTTCTTTTCTGTCTGTGTACTCAGTCTCACCAATGGTGATCTTGAATACGGGCAGTTTTCGCTCAGGATCAATCGGGAGCTTGCGGAGTGCTTCACGGTCTGTATGGAGATCAGCAAGAATCGCAGTAAGTTTCTGTTCCTGTTCAGGGAAACGAGCAATCTTGTCCTCCATTTCAAATACCGTGTTACGGTGTTCCGCAGCGAGTACCCTCAGTTCCTTCACTTCATTTTCAAGCATCAGCTTTTCCTTGATGCGCTCATCGCCTGTGCATAGAGCCTTTATCTCGGAATAAGTGAGTGCCTGCTGGTCCACATCTTCGCATTTTCTCGCAGGAGTTTTGCTCGTCATGATCTGAGAGATAAATTTCTGCTTGTTCTCCAAAGTCTGGTAACTGTATGCATCGAAAGTGCCTTTGGTGACATAGCGGAAGATCTGCACCTGCTTGTTTTCATTGCCTTGACGTATAATTCTTCCGGCGCGCTGCTCCAGATCAGCCGGTCTCCACGGAATATCGAGGTCGTGGACTGCGATCAACTTCTTCTGGACATTCGTACCCGTACCCATTTTGGCGGTTGATTTCACCTGTTCAAGCTACGAACAACTGAATACAAGCGGTTCAGACGATGTTGCTATAATAATGACCGCTATGATCAGGCAGACCGATTTCGGACAATTATCCCCGGTCTTGATCGTAGACTTGAAAGGACGATGTATAATGATGATCGATGCACTTTACAATTACCGCCAAGGCGATATTCACGCCGCTGAGTTCTCTGACGAGTTCAACGCTCTCTGTATTCCGTTCGAGGAGTCGCTGACCGAAGTATAACTCACCACCTTCCACAAGCTCCTCGACTGCGTGAGCGAGACTGCCGCCGCTGAGATGAAAGCTGCATACAAGGTCGGATTCAAGGACGGTGCTGCGATGATGCGAGAGGTTCAGGAGTAACATACAACCAATAGACAGCTGATAATATAAAAAGAGCCTGATTCACAAGTCAGGCTCTTTTGTTTTGTGCATTTACCACAATTCTATGATGATTCAAGTCTTAATATTTGTTTCGCTAAAGGCTTGACAAAACTGTTTATGTGTTATACACTGTATACATACCACATAAACAGTAAAGTCGAAAGGAGAGGATGATTTGAAAATCTATCAGAATTCAACCGAACCGATCTACAAACAGATCGCTGCCCAGCTCAGGGAGCAAATTCTGATGGGCAAACTCAAAGCAGGTGATCCGCTGCCATCGATCCGAGGTTTGGCTCAGGATCTGAAGATCAGCGTTATCACAACGATGAAGGCTTACGAGGAGCTTTCCTCGGAAGGACTGGTGACTGCTTCAAAGGGCAAAGGCTACTATGTAAATGCCCAGGACGAGCGGATGCTGAAAGTACAGCATATGCGGCAGCTTGAAAAGCACCTGTCAGATGCGATATACTCCGCAAGGATAGCAGGAGTTGGACTTGAAGAAGTAGAACAAACGCTTGAAATGCTATGGAGCATTGACGAGGTGTGATGATATGAATTGGGCAATATGGTATCTGCTGTTTATTGTTCTTTTCGCTTCGTATTATCAGCGCAGGAGACGAATGAGGCAGATCTTACACAAGCATATGATGAATAAAAGAAAAGGAGTAAGCAATATGAACGAGCTTATCGAGGCATATATCGGCAAGGATGTAATTATCTCCACAGGGTTCACCTCTGTAGACGGAACACTCGTAAAGGTCGAGGATAATTGGGCACAGCTTGAAACAAAGTCCGGCATAAAGACAGTTAATCTTGAGTATGTTTCCGTTGTGCAGGAATACCCTCGTAATAAAAAAGGAAAGAAAAGCTCTGTTCGGGCATTATTCGGAGAATAAGGAGAATTGGAAATGAATAACGCAATTGAGATCAACGGCATTACCAAGAAATACAAGGATTTTACGCTCGGCGGGGTCCAGGCGGTCGTGCCCTGCGGATTTGCAACTGCTCTCATCGGTGCGAACGGTGCCGGAAAAACCACACTGATAGATATTCTCTGCGGTGTTACAGGTAAAACAGGCGGTGAAGCCGTCTATTTCGGAGATATGACCGACATTGACGATGACAAGCTCCGCAACCGCATCGGCTACTGTTCATCTACTAACTTCTTCCCGCTTGATTGGACACTTAAAAAGATCGCTGATTCTATGGAACTTGGCTTTGATAACTTTGACAGACAGCGGTTTGCAGAGCTTTGCAGGCGCTTCAAGCTCGGTGATCCGACTGAAAAGAAGCAGAAGAAGCTCATGAAGCTCTCAGACGGCAACAAGATGCGTACCTACCTTGCGGCGGTGCTTGCAAGAGATACAGAGCTGCTTGTACTTGACGAGCCTGCATCATCGCTTGATCCGCTTGCCCGTGATGTGTTATGCGACCTGTTCAGGGAGTATCTGAGTGAGCGTGACGGTGAACGCTCAGTGCTGTTCTCCACCCACAATATCGCTGATATGGAGTATGCCACCGACCATGCGATTTTCATGGCGAACGGCAAGGTCATCGAGCAGGGCTTTGTTGAGGACTTGAAAGAAAAATACATACTCGTTCACGGCGATGCGGAAAACGCTGACAAGGCAAGACCTTTTATGATCTCTTTTTCAGGCGGACGGACGGGCTTTGAGGGGATCGCCCTTGCAGAAAATGCCGAAATGCTGAGAGCATACGATACTGCTGTCGAAACGCCCACATTACAGCAGCTCAGTGTCGGCATACTCAGAAAGGCGGAGGAAGATGAAAAGTAATTCACTTACGCTCTCTCAGGCACATAAGATCTACACTGGAAATAGTATGGGGCTGTATACTTTGAAGCTAAGTGTCGGCGGCGTACTGATGTATTTGGCGACTTTGCTTACCATGGTCTTACTGCCAGCGTTGGACGGCGGAAATATTACAACCGTTTGGAGCGACTATAACGCTTCAGCAATAACCAATACATTCCTTACCATGGATGCAGGTATTGTCCTGATGATAACGGGGCTTATCCACTATGATAAGCAATTACCCGGTGGTAAATATTTCAGAACGGTAAACGGTGGGTTTGATACTTACAGAAAAATGAAAAATGCCTCGCTGATAGCTCGTGTGATCACTCTTATATCAATTATGGGCGCCGGTGCGATCATTGACCGTCTGGGGCTGTTCAAGCTCGCATTTGGCACAAGTGATGTGATCTATATCGGAGCATTTCTTTTGATCTCGATCGGGCTGGTAAACTTCATGAATCTGATCAGAAATCCTGTTGTCAGAGAACTTTCAACACCATTCATCATCTTTGCGGCAGGCTTGCTGGGTGTGATACTTCCGAACATTCTGGACGGAAAGATCTATTTTGCTCTTGCAGTTGCAGTGATAGCAGTACCATTCATCGTGATCTCGCAAAAAGTGATGCTAAACGACTATAAAAAGAGAAAATGGAGTAAATAAAGGAGATGTTCAGCTATGAATAAAGTTTCAAGCGGTATAAAACTATATACCCAAGCGGCAGCACATCCGTTCACGATCGGCTTTGGACTGTTTATGATGATCGGAATATCGTTGGCTTTTATCATAGATCCCGATCCTGTCGGAAGTGATGAATATTTATCCATGCTCGGAGCGATCCAAATGGGTAATATCGGAACAGTTTTTATGGTGATCATTGCAAGTGCAAAGCTGATGCAGAACAAATTTTACAGTTCCTGCAATTGCGCCAAAGAACTGTTTACAATATGTCCGGTGGCTGCGGTCACGGTTCTGAATATGTTATATGACACATTGCTTGCTGTTTCAGCTTACATCAACCTTGGTGTCGCAGGACTTTCTGATACAATGATATTCAACACAGTCAGCAGTATGCTGATCATCATTATAGGTGGCTGCTATGGTAAAGCAGGTGTACCATTTGTTGCAGCAATACAGTTCATTGCGTATATGCTTTTTATTTCCTTCCCATTTTCGATCAGACTTGCATCATTCACACAAAAACTTCTCGGACATCATCTGATGACCGCAGTCATATTTACCGTATGCGGTTATATCCTTGCTATCGCTGTTACTCTTGTACTTGAAAATATCTGGTGGAAAAAAGG
>SFMO01000137.1 GCA_004554385.1 Ruminococcus flavefaciens | reverse complement strand
GTTTATCACTGAGATGTGCAGTAAATACGGCTCTGTGGATAAGTCTGTTTCTTTTTCTGACGGCGGTCATGAGCCTATCGGCAAATGCCCGAAATGCGGTGCAGATGTAGTCAAGGGTAAATTTGGCTGGTACTGCAAGGGCAAGTGCGGTATGAATATCGTTAAGGTGTACGGTGTTCAGCTCTCCGATGCCCAGGTCAAGGGACTGCTTGACGGCAAGTCCACAAGCTACACTTCTAAGGGCAAAAAGACTATTGTACGCCCTGAGATCGTGGAGAATCCCTATAATGGCAAGATGTATTATCAGTGGAAAACAGAAAGGGGCAATAAAAATGACTAAGGAACAGCTTGCGGAGGTTGCAAGAATCCTCGGTGTCTCCGAGGACAGCATCTCCGCTATGGACGATGAGATCAAAAACAGTATGACAGCAATCTTTGAGACTGTCGCTGTCAGAAATGACGAGGACAAAAAGGCTGTCTTTGAAGCCCTCGACAACCTTTGGCAGAAAGGCTCTATCTATATTGAGCTTGCAGAAGTCGCAAAGTCTACGGGTATCACCCTTAATACGCTCCGCAGTCTTGACTATGAAATCCAGCAGACTATTGTCTATGAGTTCATGGCTGACAGCTCGCAGACAGAGCGTTTCTATGACCTTGTAAACAAGGCACTTGCGGTCGCAGACCTTCCGAATGTGGCAAAGCTTATCGGTACTCCCGTGCGTGAACTGAGGACGCTTCCTCGCCGTATTCAGGAGAATATCTGCGGGGCGTACACAATGGAATATGATGCCGACAGCACCAATATGGAGCTTATTGACCACATCAGGGAGATGATCGCACCGTGACAGAGTTCCCATTTATCAGCGGTACAGATATTTCCGCTATCGAAAACAGGCAGTTTATCCGCATTGAAACGGATAAGGCTCAGGAAATCGTGATTGCTCTCGATAAAAGCGGTATTCCTTTTTCAGCCCGATACGGTGAAACGGAAATGGTGCTGACCTATGACGGTAGTTTCAAGGAACAAGTTGAGGATATTATCGCAAAAGCAGAGTCCGGCGACTATGAAGCATTGCTCCGTGAACTGCAAGTTTACGGAGAGCCTGACGGTTATTATAGACTCTTGGGCGAAGTCGCAGAGCTATTGAACACAACGATTGGCGCATTAAAAAACCGTCCCGATGAAATTCAGCTTGCACTCTGCAAGACCTATGTGGATTTTTGGCTCTGCGATACACCCACGCTTCAGCGTGAGCTTGACCGTGTGATCTCTGTGAACGGCAGAACGATGTCGGATATTCAGGAGCATGAGAAAATCAAGGATAAAGTGAAAGCTCCTGCCGTTCCTGTGCAGAGTGCAGCGGATACTGTTCCGACTTTGAGTGAACTGTTTGACGATTATTTTCGCCGTAACAGTCATTCGCACTTTTCAAGAGAAAGACATCAACACTTGGCTGAAATCGCTCACCGCAGACAGCAGAGCGAACAGGAGCGTATCATTCAGACCGAAGAAAGAGAAAGGAAGTTCAGACCATGAAGAAGATTATCATCATCGGAAGTGCCGTTGTTACGGCTGTGACCGCAACGGTTATCATCATCGTCAAGCGCAGAAAGTGAGGTAGCCTATGCCCGTACAGGATAATGATGACAAGCGTACCGCAGAACAGCCTGCGGTAGATGCAGAGGAAGAACTGAGAAGAAAACAGGCTCAGTCTCAGAAACAGCAGCAGGACGAGACCAGCGTTCAGAAGTCGGGAAAACTTCTTCCTCTACTGAACGCAAAGGCGGAACATCATCAGAGCCGTATCGACACTCTCGATGAAAAAATCGCCAATCAGACGGACAAGATCGACCGTAACAAGGCAAATATCGAAGCCCTCAACGCAAAGGCTGACAAGCTCGAAGATACGAACCGTATGCTGAAAGCGACTATCGGTAATCTGCCGGGTATCGGTGCGATCATCGCCCTTAACGAGAAGCGTATTCAGACTATCCGTGAGGAGAAGATTCCTGAGAAACAGCAGAAGATCGACCAAGCGTGGAAGAAGATCGACAAATTTACCGCAAAGCGTGACCGTATTGAACACAAGCTGAACCGTGTAGTTGCTCTCAATGACACGATCAAGAGCTTTTCTATCGGCTTTAACAAGGAACGCCGTGAAGCATTTGCAGATGCAATGACAAGGTTGAATGGTGCGACGGTCGATTGCCTGAGCGATAAGAAAGCCACACTTGAAGCGAAAAAGCAGAAAATCCTTGATACCTACAATGATCCTGCCACAAGTGTCGTTGACAAGTATAAGCTCTCCGAACAGCTCAAAGATGTGAATGAGCGTATTTCGGCTCTTGACGATAAGATTATGAAGCTCGCCCGTCCTGAAACGCACTATGAGGAGCAGACAAACGATCAGCTCGATGCTTCTATGAAGCTGACCGGAGATAAGCTCGGTGAAATGGTTCAGAAAGGCACTGTGGATATGCCGACACTTGCGGAGACTGCTGTTCAGGCGGCGCAGGAGGTCGAAACTCTTGACCGTTCTAAGGTCGCAGAACTTGCGGATCAGCTCGGTATTCAGCCCCTTGCCAATGCGGAGATGCAGCTTGAAGATGATTACAACATGATCGACGGTATCATCAACAACGGCTCTAAGGAGGACATTGACAAGGCAAAGACAGAGCTTGCCGAGGGTATCAAAAACATGGAGAGCCTTGCTGAGAATCCCTTTGTTCCGCAGGAGATGAGGGATAACGCTGTCGATGAGCTTGCAAAAATGAAGAAGCAGTTAGAGCTTCTGAGTGCTTCTGATGAAGTTTTTGTGGAAAGCTGGCTCGATACAATGGTCGATAGAGGGGCTGCGGAGTACACGCAGGACGGCGGTTTCAAGGTGAACCCCGACTACTACAAGGAACTGCCCCGAAATGACCGTCATGTAGAGACTATGACGGAAATTCAGGCTGTTGAGGTCATGTCGGCACTCGTTGAGGCAGGCATACAGTTCTCCGCTGCCACTAAGGGCGAGAATAAGGTCGGCATTACCGTTTCAAAGAACGATGTGCCTGCCCTGAATGATGTGATGTATGCTTCTATCGGCAAGATCGCACATACCGAAGCAGCAAAGGAGAACGGCGGTAAGGGTGAAAAGGGCAAGTATGAGACTGTCAATCCCGAATACTACGCTTCTCTTTCAAAAGAACAGAGACACACCCGTGTTGAGCCTATCGAAACTGCAAGGAAGATCGCAGGAGAACTGCAAAAGCAGAATATCCCGTATTCTGCGGTAGTACGCAAGAATGACACGGTAGCAATTACCGTTTCTAAGGAGAACGCTCAGGCATATAAGCAGATCGAGAGTGCTGTCAAATGTGAACGTGCGGTAGAGCTTGTAAACCCTGAGTTTTTCAAAGCACTCCCGAAGCAGGAGCGTTTTGCCCAGCGTATGGACGAGGGACAGGCTCGGAAGAAATCGGCAGAGCTGACCGCTAAGGGCGTGGAGCATTCCGCTGTGTTCGGCGGTGAGAAGTCTGCGGTCACGGTCGCAAAGAAGGATTCCAAAAGAGCTTTCTTTTCCCGTGGCAAAATGCAGAGAGATGCCCAGCGTATCAGCGGTCGAGGACAGCAGAACCCTCAGCAGAGACAGCAGACACCCAAAAAAAGAAATAATCAGGGGTTGGAATAACAGATGAGAATTACTGATGAACAGAAAGAAAGGGCGAACCTCGTCAATCTTCCTCAGTTCCTCATGTCTCACGGCTTTGACCTGAAAAAGTTCGGCAAAGAGTATGTGTGGAAGGAACATGACAGCCTGCATATCAAGGATAACGGTCCGGGCGAACGTGGTCAATGGTTCAGGTTCAGCGAAAACAAGGGCGGAGATAATATCGGCTTACTCCGTGAATATATGGATATGTCCTTTATTGATGCCGTCGAAGCTCTGACCGGAGAACACATTGACCGCACCTATACTCCGTCCCGCACATACGAACCGAAACCTGTTCAGCAAACGGCAAGGGAGCTTTCCCTTGCCGAAGATGATAATTGCAGGCGTGTGTTTGCGTATCTGTGCAAGACCAGAGGACTTGACTATGATATGCTTTCCGCACTTGTAAAGAAAGGCGTTATCTCTCAAGAAGAAAAGACAGGCAATGTGCTTTTCAAGTATTATGACGATCAGGGCAAAGTGATTGGTGCGGAAAAGGTCGGCACATCAACAGAACATAAATTCAAAGGAATCGCAACAGGAGCGGCAGGCGGTCACGGCTTTGAGGTTGTGCGCGGTTCGGGCGAAAAGGCTTTTTTCTTTGAGTCGGCTATTGATATGCTCTCTTATCTGCAAATGCACGATAAAGAGCTGACCGATTGCAGGCTTGTTTCCATGATGGGCGTGAAGCCGAATATCGTCCTTGATACGATGCTCCGTCATAATATCGCTCCTGAGAACGTATTTTTATGCTCCGATAATGATACCGCAGGCAATGAATTTGCCCAGCGATTGCAGGAGCAGTATCCCGATATGAAGCGTATCATCACTCCAGATACATATAAAGACTGGAATGATATGCTCAGGGGTATTCCAAAAGTTGTAGAACAAGAGACTGAAAAGAAGGAGGTTGACAGCGTGGCTGACCTTATTACATACGGCAACCAAATGTGGCACAAGGCAACAGATAACAGAGATAAGAGCCTTGTGACGATTCAGGCTGCGGATTTTGCAAGATTGCAGGAACAGCTTGATAATTCGGGCATAAACTACTATGCCTATGCCCGTGATAATTCCATCGTTATGGCGATCAATGATAAAGATATGGAGTGGTTCAGGCAGATTTCAGGCACTCCCGATCTTGTACCGAACAAATCAAACAGACCATATTCTCCGCCCGAAAAAAACATCTTCGGTTCAGCGGAGTATCGCTATATCCCGCAGAAAGAGTATCTTTCGGCTGACCGTGATTTAGTTCTGAAAATGGCGGAGATCATGTCAAAGCGCGGTATGCAGTTTTCGGGCAGAGTTTATCCGTCCGGCAAGGGTACGCTGACAGTAAGTCATGCTGACCTTTTTGCAGTCCGCAATATCAGGGACGAAGTTATCAATATGCGTAAGCAGTTTGCAAGTCCCGATAAGGCGCAGGAAGTCGGCAACCGTGACTATCGTGCAAACCGTGATACTCATTATTATATGAGTAAGCTCACACCTGAACAGTTCGGAGAGGTCAAGCCGTTTTTGGAGACAAGCGTAAACTATCATGCAGTTTCCCGTGACGGCAAGGTAGCCTTTTCGGTCGATAAGGAGAACGCCTCTGCTTTCCATAGAGCATTGGAGAATGCTGTCCGTGAGGTCGGTATGCTTCGCAATATGGCTGACCTCGGTCTGACAATGGAGCAGAATGTCGCACTTTCTCCCATAGTTCATCGCCTTGCCGTTGAGGATATGAAGCTGAATCTTGCAGACTTCTTTGACCGCAGATATGATGAAGCTCAGTTCGGTGAAATGCTCTCGCTTGTCAATGCGTATATCGCTCAGGCTCCGGCTGAAAGATATGGCGAAAACTCCAAACTGAATGATATGCTTGAAGCAAAGTCAAGTTTTGACCGCAGTATCGAGCTTTCCGATTTCTTTTCTCAGCACGATTTCTCAGATGAACAGAGGACCGCTATTACCGCTATGTTTGTCGGTGATGTGACAAGAGGTCAAATCGACAGCATTGACGAGACTTTCACGGCTGAGGATATTCAGGCGTATGATGAGATTCTGCACAATGCTTTGCAGGAGTCTGATGTTGCTGACTTCCTGACTGCCCATAAGCAGGCTGTTATCGACAGGGAGAACGCAAACAGAGTGCCGACAGAGGAAGAAGTTTTATTCTCCCAGGCTGACCTTGCAAAGTTCATTGCGGAGCGTACCCCTTCCTCCGATGAGTGGGAGGACATGGCGTATCCGATGTTTGAGCGTGGGTATCTTGATAAGCATAAGCCCAGCGATAAGGCGGCTTTCGGGTATCACCTCAGTGAGCCTGCGTTCTATGACCTCGCCCGGCGTTACCATGACGGTGATGATATTCGCAAGGAGCTTGCTCTCGGACTGTTAGAGGGCGGTACTGCTTCTGACATTGAGTTCGTCTTTGAGGACGGCAAAATGTCTGACCGCACCTATTACTATGCTGAGAATCTCCGTCACTCTCTGCATTTGGAGAGGACTGAGGACGGATATAATTGCAGTTTCAGCGGTATGGAGCGTTTGGTTTCTTTTGAGGAGATCGGACAGGCTTTCATTGACCGTATCCATGAGGAATTTGACGATCTCGCTTTTTGGTGGGTTCGTGATGATATGCAGGAGGCTATTCCCGATATATCCGATGAAAGGATCAGCGATCTTCTCACGGCATTTGACGGCGCTGCTATGGCGGATTGGGAAAAGGGCGATAATCTCCCGAAGCTCAACCGTATCAAGAAAGCTCTCTATGATATTCTCGGTGATGAAGTGCAGACCGAAAAGGCGTTTGCTATCATCGCAAAGGAAAAGTATAATGTGACCTTTGAAGCTGAACAGCCCGAAAAAAAGCCTGACAGCCTTACATTCCATTTCGGAAAGGGTGACGGCGATGAATGGGTTAGCGAAAGCGACATCGTTCACGATTTTGCTCTTGCACACCCCGATTGCAGTTTTGCACTCGGCAATGCAGTTCTTGAGTACCTCGATGAAAAGCAGCACTCGGAGCGCAATATCCCTGAGCTGAAAGCAGGCTGGTATAAAAAAACGGACTTCACGATCACTGCTGTTATCAACGGCGAGGAGTTCAACTATGACGGTCGCTTTGATATTGGTGACGGCAAAGGCACGGGCGGCGGTTCGCTGATAGACCATATCCGCACCTACAATGAGGGTATCCTCGGCTATACGCAGCATCCGTTCAATCAGCCGGAGTATCAGGAAAGAGCGAAGCACACACTTGATGTGTTTGTTCCTTTCCTTGAAGCACATTCTGAGCTGACAGTCGAAGAACAGCGTATCCTTGACGATTTCAAGGAACAGTACTCGATTCGCACTTATGATGACATTGCGGTTGCTGAGGAAAAACCCGAAACAGCCAAGGTGTCTGATCTTGCTGTTGGTGACATTATTATGTATGACGGCGCTCGCCGTGAGATCGAGGAGATCAGCCCTGACCGTATAAAGATGAAAGACCTCGATGCTCCCGATTACGGCGGTATTCTGCTCAGCGCTTCCGATGTGCTTGCCTATGATGGCTGGCAGCAGGATATAGAGGAAAAGGGCTTTGAGATTCTGTCTAAGGCTGAGAAGTCTGCCCCTGTGGTCGATGCTCCCGAAAAGGCAGAGCCGAAAGATAACGGACCAGTCTCCCTGCGTAAAGTCGGTGACTTTTATGAGATGTATGGAAAAAATGCGGAGATCGGTGCGGAAGTCCTTGGACTGCGTATGCTGTCAAAGAACGGTTCTCCTATGGTCGGTTTCCCCGATCATGTCAAAGACGAGTATTCTGCAAAACTGAGAGAAGCAGGATATTCTGTACTTATCGAACAGGCTTTTGAGCTTAATTCTCCGAAGCGTGAGACTGAGAAGCTCCAAACTCTGCAACAGGTCGTTGACAAGTTTTTCGGCACGGACTGCGAATCAGCGGAGACAGAGGGCGGCACTTGGAAACTGGCTATCGCTGACGGTGATAAGATCGGTGAATTGTACTACGGCGGAGAACCTGTCTGCGGTATCTATAACCGTGGCGATAAAATGGAGATCGAGCCGTACCGTGAGCTGTCCACTTTTCCGAAACTCCTGCAAGTGGCGATGCTTGAGCATAACCCCGACAAACCCGTGGAGATAATGGATTTCCAGCGTACCTTTGAAACTCCACTTGATAAGGCAAAATGGCTAATTAACGATTTCTGTGAAGCGGAATACCATGACGGCGCTGATTTCTCCGATCTGCACAATATCGGGCTTGCGTTTACTACGCTGACAGACGATGAGCTGCCCATTCAGGTAACGGCTGACCTTGTGGACTTCAAGATCACATACAAATTTGACGGCGAGGTCTATAATACGGAGCAGTATGACAGTATCGAAGATATGATCGAGAATGGTCTGACAGGGCTTGATTTCTCTGACCTTGTTTCCGTTCCCGATGAGCTTATCGACAGGCATACCGCAAAAGACGAACAGACGGTTGACCTTATGAGCGATGCCGCCGATATTTCCGATACTTCTGCTCCTGTCGATGATGTACCGTATGTTACGCTGAAATATAAGGGCGATGTTGAAAGCCTTGACGAGATCAAGGACAAGGCACTTTCCCTCGGTGCGACTGTTATCGTGGATCACGCTGAGGGTATCATTTCCATTGATACCTATGAGAATCATACGTCAGAGCTTGACTTGCTTGCTTATGAGCTGGGTGTTATGCGCATTAATGATGCTTCTGCGGTGGAGACACCTGCCCAGGATACTGCGGATATTGATAAACCTCTGTTTACCGATGAAACAGTCATTGACGAAATTCAGCGAAATGAGCAAGATGATGTGCCGTTTTGGGAGAAGCACGATATTGAGGGCGAACAGCTTTCTTTATTTGGCGATTCCGAACCGCTGACTGCTACAAATACTGAAAAGGAAAAATCAAAATCCGAGTTTTCCAAAGGTCCGGTAGTTGACGGTGTTCAGGTCTATGAAGCCTTAGCCGCTGAGATTGACCGTGGAACAGGATTCGTTCACGGAAAGCTCCGTGTGCAGGACTTCTATGAAGAAAATCACCCGACTGTACAGCAGTTGGCTGATTTTCTGAAAAAAGAATACGGCACGGGCGGTCACAGCGGTGAGGGCAATATTTCGCTCGTTGATTATGACAGCAAGGGGCTGACGTTCTCCTTTGAGAATGGTGAGAAATTCCGTCATTCGTGGTATAATGTTGCGACCATGACCGAATCACGGCTCAGGGACGATACCTACCTTTCGGCTGAACAGAAAGCAGAGAGGGCGGCGCTCAAAGCAGAGCAGTCCACTGAGGTGCAGTCTCCCCATACCGCCACGGTCGGTGACCGATTTCGTCACAAGATTACTGGAGAGATTTCTGAGGTTGTTTCGCTGACGGGTGCTCTCCCGTTCTATACGGACGATTGCACTATTCAACGTGAAAGCGGCGGTTTTGCTATCACGGAGAATATCTCCTACGATAAGCTCCTGAACAGCGGAATGTATGAATATATCGGCAGGGCTGAACCCGAAAAGGAGCAGTCTGCGCCTATGAAGCCTGAGCCTGTTGCTGAGGTTACACCCGAAACAGAAAAGCCAGATATTCCCGATGTAAAGAACCTTTCACAGCTCAAAAAGGCTATCAAGCCGGGAATGATGTTTGAGATCACCGATCATCTCCGTCCTGAGTGTATCGGAGAACGCAGAATCGTCACGGGTGTAAGCACCGTTGATTTTACTTCCAGAAAACTCGATGAAAATGGCGAACCTACGGGCAAAGACCTACACATGGAGTTTGACCGAGCAAAGAACTGGAGCTTTGACGGCGACGAGCTGACATCTCGGCTTGATAACGGCGATATGCTCATGAGCTTTCATTTCATTGACAGCTTTGAGCGTACCAAAGAGCCGGAGCGTGAGACTATTACAGCAGAGGTTGTCAGTGTTGATGAACCTGTTGCAGAAGAAAGCACCACTCCTGCACCGACTCCCGATAAGGGCGATAACTTCACGATCACCGATGATAACCTCGGTGACGGCGGTGCTAAGACAAAGTTCCGTGCCAATGTAGATGCGATCAGAACGCTGAAAACACTTGAAGCGGAAAAGCGTCCTGCAACGGCTGAGGAAAAGGAAACCCTGTCGAAATATGTCGGCTGGGGTGCTTTGGCTAAGGCTTTTGATAAGAATGACGAGAAGTGGGCCGCAGAGTATAAGAAACTTTCTGAATTGCTGACTCCGCAGGAATACGCTCAGGCACGTTCAACGGTAAATGATGCGTTTTATACAAGCCCCACGGTTATAGAACGACAAAATGGATATAAAAGCGTTTTCAAATAATTGCCCTGATAATCACATCAGGGCATTATGTTTGTTGTCAAGCTCTTTGTCGATGAGCTTGTAATAGATGTGAATCTCTCTCGGACGGCTCTTATCGTCCTTGTTGAGATCATCTACGGTCACATATTCGATAAGGTCAAGGCACATCTGGCGTGTAAGCTCAGTCGCTCCTGCATAGCTTTTCAGACGGGAAATAAATTCGTCAACGTCCTTTTCGTCCTGCTGCTGCATTTCGGAGCGTTTCTTGTATTCAGCACACTCAGCCTGCAAAGACTTCTTTTCAGCCTGATACTTTTCAAGCAGGCTGATACATACTTCTTCGGGAATCTTACCGATGACCTTATCTTCATAGACGGTCTGGATCAGGTTGTCAAGCTCTGCAATACGGCTTGTAGCTTTCTGCATACGCTTTTTATCGGAACTGTTCTGAGCATCAAGCACACCGTGCTTGCGCTTCAGAAATTCTTCCTTTGCCTTTTCCTCGTCAGCGGCTTTCTCGATCATATCCTGAATATCCATAAGGATATACTGCTCAATCAGCGGGCGGCGGATATAATGTGTCGTACAACAGCCCTTGCCGAAGCGATTATGATAACCGCACATATAAGCCATATACTTGCGGTTGGCTGAACCGACCTGACGCATTTTGCTCCCACAGCTATCACAGTACAGAAGTCCCGAAAGCGGAGCTAACTCACCGATCTTGTCTCGCTTGCCACGGCTCACCGAAGCCTCGATCTCACGGACTTTTTCCCATAGCTCCATCGGAACGATAGGCTCATGATTGTTTTCACGCATAAGCCATTCAGATGAATCCTTGCGTATCCTCTTGTGATTCTTATAGCTCACCGTAGTTGTTTTCATCAGTGCAAGCGTACCGATATAGATCGGATTGCCGAGAATACGAAGTACTATCGAAGAACTCCAGAGATGTACTGAAGCGTGGGGATTTACCTTGTTTTCACGCTGATACAGATAGTCCATAGGTGTTGGTATCTGTTCTGCATTAAGTGCATCAGCGATCTGTTTAGGCTTCTTGCCTTCTGCCCTCATCTCAAAGATGCGGCGGACAACAGGTGCAGCCTGCGGATCAATAACAGGAGTGTTCTTCTCATCATCGCCTTTGAAATATCCGTAAGCACAGTATGTTGTGCGATACTTTCCGGCTTTTGCATTTGAGTTGATAACAGCTCTCAGCTTCTTGGAAGTATTGGCGGCGTGCCATTCGTTAAAGACATTCATTATTGGCATCATATCCATTCCCGTGCTTTCCGAATTAGCTGTATCAACATTATCGGTCAGTGCAATAAAACGGATATTATACATCGGGAATATGTAGTCCGTGTATTGACCTACCTGGATATAATTACGCCCGAAACGGCTCAGATCCTTGCAGAGTATCAGGTTGATCCTGCCGTTCTTGGCATCGTCAAGCATTCTCTGCACACCTGGGCGATCAAACGTAGTGCCAGAAATTCCGTCATCGACGTACTCATCATAGAGTGTCCAGCCCTGTTCGCTGATGTAGTTGGTGAGAATCTTACGCTGATTCTCAATCGAGAGAGACTCTCCGGCTCTCTCGTCCTCGTTTGAAAGGCGGAGATACATTCCCACCTTGTATTCAGTCTGCTTTGGTATCATTACTACTCCTCTCTTCCAAAGCAGCTTTAATCAACATTACAGTAAATAGTATAGCGCGCAATGCCGAAAAAAGCAAGTACTTACGGAAAATTTTTTCAGGTTGTCTGAGATTTGCGGTTCATCGCCATAACTTCGGAAAACGCTCTTTCAAAAGCGTTGCGATACAGCACTTCACTGAGGTCTTTATCACCGCAGAAGTGCCGGACGATAACACATCTCTCTTTACCGACCTGGTACTCACGTCTTTCGGTTTTGCAGTTTTTATACTGCTCGTTCATTGCCTGCATTGTCTTGCCATTTACTGCCTTCTCTCTGTCTGCGGCAGTGTTGTTATTATTCATAGCTTGTTACTCCTTTAGCTTCTCTTTCTCTACGCTTATAGAGCGAGGGGATCGCTTTCTCTATCTGCCCCTCTTTGTTGTCTTATGATGACAGCCGTGCGGAACGGCAGAGCCGTCCCATATCACAGCTATCATTTTATGTTAGGTTTCAGGTTTTGTTGTCAGCATCATAGCATCTTTCAGCTCATGCTGCATCGTGTAAGTATCACAGCCCCAGTTATCAGCATACCGCTTGCACACGGCGAACTGAATATCCATAGGTCTGCACCGGAGCGTACCCTCTGTCATATGCAGGAGCTTTGCTAAAACCAGTATTCTCGTTCAGATTTTACAGGATCTCGGTTTCCTTGACGAAAACTCTTCACTTGAACCTGAAAAGGAATATGATAATGATAGTATCAGTCTCTATGCTGTTAAAGATATGAGTGAGCTTCCGGAAAACAAGCAGATTGCGTTTTGCCGAAAAGCTCTTGATGCACCTAAGAAAGGTAAATCATCTATTATCATATCTAACACAGGACCGTTACTCAAATGTCTCGAACTTATAAGAGAAGAACAGTGTAAAGCTCAGGGCATTGCTTTTGATGAAAGAGAAAAGATTGCTCTGCAAACACAGCTTCTTGATCAGCTCGATGAAAATACAAATGAGATGATCTCGGTTGGTGATTGTCAGTTCTTGATGATAAACATGGCAAGAGTCGATAATGTTAGCTTTGCAAGAGAAATTATGAACAAGCTTCTTTCAGAAGATCTCTGGAAAGAATGTGAGTCTTGTCCCAAATGTAGTAAATGTCCGATTTACTTCAATGTGATTCAGATAAGAAAGTATCAGGACAGAGTGAGTTCGGCAGTAGAAGCTTTCTATCGGTATCTTTATGAGAATGATAAGCGAATGACTATACGTCAGATTTTATCGCAGTTAAGCTTTGCACTAACGGGCAACCTCACTTGCAGTGATATTAAGGCAAGCTACAAGGAATCCGTAAAATTCAAATATCTGTTCTCAAATCTGTTCTTCGGATACAGAGGTCTAGAAGAAATAGACAATGCCGATCAGATACAGGGTATTGCTTACGCAAAGGAGCTGAAACTTGATACCAGAGGTTTGGACATTGACTATAAGCTGTTTGTAACAGGCGATTTCTCGGATATTCCAGCTGATATAGGGAAACTTGTAAACGAACAGCACAAGATGTTTGCAAGGCGTCATCTTAACATCGACGATAGGGATAACGAATTCAACAATACTGATTTCGAGTACCGAAGATCCATAAGACGTGTATTCGTATTCTTTGGTGATCCGCAGAATGATAAACAGTCTAATAAATAC
>SFMO01000136.1 GCA_004554385.1 Ruminococcus flavefaciens | reverse complement strand
TACTTTCGGTCGACAGGGAAATATCCCGGCCGGTATTTGCTTGAATCCATCATAAATATTACTCCTTTTCCGGTAATTACTCAACAGTAGGCTATAATGCACAGAATTTACTTGACCCCGGGGATAGGGCAAAATAAAACACCCGTTTCAAAGCCTTTTGCTGCTTTGAGACGGGTGTAAAAATCAGTTTTGCACTCGCGGTACCACTCAAATTGCGGATATAAAAATCCGCCACCTCTTCGAAGTCTATCAACTTCTATGCACTAACGCAGCATTCACGGGAACCGTCTACTGGGTGTTTGAACCTTTGGGAGTTCCAGCTCAGAAGGGAGAAGTACAGGTTCCGGCATTACTGATTCGCACCAACCATCAGTTCTCTGGAATGCTTTCGCCCTGACTATTCTTCGTCATAGCTTTTCTGTTACGATTTGCATTATATCACAAGTTGCATCTCTTGTCAAGAGAGAAACGCTCAAAAATGAAAAAATAATTCTAAAAATGTCAATGAATGTTAATACAAACCGAATTTAGCAGCCTGGTGTTTGATAATATATTAATTTTGTCATCTTATATCATAAGAGCTATTCTGCCTTCTGCGTCATTCTCAATACAATTTTAATAATAACACAAAAACCTTACAATGGCAACATAAGCAGTAAAAAAAGATATATTAATTAAAAAAAGTGAATGATAAAGAGATATTTTTTCCTGAAAAAGCAATAATTGTATTGACATATGGTAAATGATATGATAAAATAAACTTTCAGTAGTGCAATTATTTAAAATAATAGTCTATTTTCCAATCGGAATCGCTTTTGCACTATCCACCGCTGCCCGCCGCAGCAGCGGTTTATTATCAGAAGCGGCAGAAAAGGAGTGTTTACAATGGATACCAGACACATCAGAAAAGCAGCAGCTGCGATCCTTGCTGTTGCAGTCATCGGCGGTACTTTGCCGCATAACAGCGTTTCCTCTCTGTTCGGCACAGCTGTTGTCGCCCATGCAGAAGGCTCTGTTGTTTTTGACGAGGAAACAGGCGTTCTCACACTCAGCGGAAACATCACCAAGGACGACCTCAAAAGCTACAAGTACAACAGCAAGGTCAAGAAGGTAGTTGCCCTCGAAGGCACAGTTCTTCCCGAAAACAGCAAGGATCTTTTCTCATTCGTCAGAGCTGAGAGCATAGACCTATCTAAGGCTGATACCCACAATGTAAAAAATATGAGCCGTATGTTCTACAGCTGTGAACAGCTTACCGAGCTTGATATAAGCGGATTCGATACTTCCCATGTCACTGATATGAACGCCATGTTCCAGTATTGCAACATACTTGCTGAACTTGATGTAAGCGGCTTCGACACCCGGAATGTTACTGATATGTCATGGATGTTCCATAACTGCCGTGCACTTACTGAGCTTGATGTCAGAAACATCAATACAGACAGCGTCGTTTCCATGAGCAATATGTTTTCAAGCTGTACGAGTATCGAATCTCTTGATGTAACAGGCTTCCACACCGATAAGGTCAAGGGATTTGATTATATGTTTGACAACTGTACAAAGCTTAAATCCATTGACGTAAGCAATTTTTATACAGTTTCTGCAACAAATATGTACTGTATGTTCCACAACTGCACTTCTCTTGAATCACTGGATATATCCAAATTCAAGACCTCAAATGTTACGAACATGGGGCATATGTTCTCAGCCTCCAAAAATCTCAAGTGGATCAAATTCGGAGAATTTGATACCTCCGCTGTCACCTCCATGGCTTATATGTTCTGCAATTGCAGCAGCCTTGAGAAACTTGACCTGCGCTTCAATACTTCAAATGTAACAAGCATGGGAGATATGTTCAGCGGATGCAGCAATCTGAAGCAGCTTTACCTCCACGCATTCGATACCTCAAACGTTACGGATATGGGCTATATGTTCAACGACTGTTCTGTTCTTCATGAACTTGATCTGAGACATTTCAATACCGAAAAAGTCTCTGATATGGACCATATGTTCAACGGCTGCTCACAGCTCCATGAGCTCGATCTCAGCAGCTTCGACACTGCATCAGCAATAAACATGAACCGCATGTTCTCAGGCTGCTCTTCTCTTGAGAACCTTGATATAAGCAGCTTTGATACTTCCAATGTCACAGATATGACTGCGATGTTCTACAAGTGTTCTTCTCTCTCGCAGCTCGATCTTTCAGACTTTACGGTGGGAAGCGCCACAAGCAATAAAAATATGCTCTCAGGCTGTGACAAGCTGAAGCCACGCATAGTTACAGCTATGGCGAACAATGCTGTACTTAACAGCAGTATCGGACTCAACTTCTTCATTAAGCGCTGTGAACGTCTTGACAAGGTAGTCATCAGCGGTCCAAACGGGATCATCGAAACAAACCTCAGCGACTGCGAAATGATCAATGACCAGTACAAGATAACCTATCCGCTCAACGCCGCTCAGGGCTACTCCGACGTTGTTCTCAAGGCATACGACTCGGAAGGCAGCCGTCTCATCGTTGTAAACAGCAGCAACGGTCTCCTTGACCACTCTCAGTCATCCACAACCCTCGATCAGTATCTTGCAGCTGTTTTCACAAATGATTCCCTTCCGGAGAAATTACTCGATCTGGTCAAGCGTCTCAGACACCTCTGCACTGCCGCTGACGGATACTTCAACGACACAGCCGCTTTCTATCCACCTGCCAGACTATCCGAAGCAGAAATGGACTTCATAAACAGCAAGAAGCTGAAAGACGGTGCAGAAAAATACAAGATATCAGTTGTGCTCAACTCAGATACCGCTATCAGATACTACTATGACGGTGAAGAGAATACAGCTATCTTCAACGGCAAAACTATAACTGCAAAGACAGGCAAGTATGGCAAGTACTTCGAGATACCAGGAATTGCTGCACATCAGCTCCTTGATGACTACATCATAAACATCGGCGGAAAGGATTACACTTTAAGCCCCATGTCATATGTACAGCGTGTTTTCGAAAAAGGAGATCTCGGAAGCAAACTCTACGGTGTTTGCAAACTGCTCTACGCTTACGGCAGAGCGGCTTATGATTACAATGAATCTATAAAGGAGAGAGCTTAATGAATAAGAAAAAATACACTGCTCCGGATATTGAGATAATCGAGTTTGAAAACGAGGACATTATCACAACAAGCGATCCCGAGCTTCCGCCTCAGTAAAATGCAAACGGCAGTCAGAAACGGCTGCCGTTTTTTACGTCATAGCTATTGCGCACAGGTACTTTATCGCCGCACAGTTGCTATTTTTTTGTTTTTTATGCTATAAGCGGCGAGCCGCCGCTGCCATTTTCGCGTCATAGTTATTGCGGACAGGTACTTTATCGCCGCGCAGTTGCTATTTTTTGTTTTTTATGTTATAATAAATGTATAACATTCAAGGAGAGAATTATGAAAAAAACATTACCTTTAATATTTGCCGCTGCTTTTATGCTGTCAGGCTGCAACGGCGGCAATGGAAAAAGCTCACAGAAAAGCCCATCTTCTACTGCCTCTTCGGCTGCCGTGACCACTGAAACTGCCACTGCTGCCGGAACTGCAACAGCCGTTGTAACGACTGCAGAGACTACTGTCACTGTCACAGCTGCTCTGACTGAAAAATCATCATCTGCCGTATCAACAACTGCGGATACATCATCACTTATTGAAGCAGGGATAGTCCCCCCCGATGGAGATGATGCACCCGTTCAGACCGAAGTCATCGCAACTACTGATGTATCAGTCGGAGACGGTTCCATAGAGCTGCCGATAATCCCTATTGACTGAAATCTGAATATAACGCAGTATCTGTAATACTTAAGATATGCGTGATTTAATAAACTGTATTATGATATTGGAGTGAAGAAAATGACACATAAAGAAGCGGCATTATCATATTTCAGTGACAAGTCCAACTGCTCAAAATCTGTTCTCACAGTAGATGTTCCGGAGAAGATAATGGAAGGCAAGGCAGTGCAGATATGACTCAGAGCAAAAATTCCCAGTATGCAAAAATGTCCGAAACTCCAGTGCCGAAGCTTATTCTTGAGCTCTCTGTACCTGCTATAATCTCAATGCTGGTCACCAACATCTACAATCTGGTGGACACTGCATTCGTAGGCAGACTCGGAACAAGCGCAAGCGGTGCGGTAGGCATAGTTTTCGGATTCATGGCTATAATACAGGCATTCGGCTTCATGTTCGGACAGGGCTCCGGCAGTATCCTATCAAGAGCCCTTGGAAAGCGTGATATTGAAAGTGCTTCTGTACATGCAACGGCAGGTTTTTTCGGCTCATTCCTGTTCGGCTTGCTGATATGCATATTCGGATTTGCCTTGCTGGACGACGTTGTGTACCTGCTCGGCAGCACTGATACAATCGCCCCATATGCAAAGACCTACATTTCGTATATACTCATTTCAGCACCGTTCATGTGCTCATGTCTGACAATGAACAATATCCTGCGCTACGAAGGAAAGGCTTTCCTCGGCATGATAGGTCTTATGTCGGGAGCTATACTCAATATGGTCGGTGATCCGATACTGATGTTCGGCCTTAAAATGGGCATAAGCGGTGCGGGACTGTCTACTGCATTAAGCCAGCTTTTAAGCTGGTGTATACTGCTATGGATGTTCCTGTCAGGCAAAACAGAATCAAAACTGAGCCTCGCCAATGCAAGGCTTGTGACCCTGGCTATGATAGGAAACATAATGGCAACAGGCTTCCCAAGCCTGCTGAGACAGGCTCTCAACAGCATAACTACTGTTATGCTCAACAGCAGATGCGGTGACTACGGAGATGCAGCTGTTGCCGCAATGAGTATCGTTTCGCGTATCACATTCTTCGCCTTTTCAGTGGCACTCGGCGTAGGACAGGGATTTCAGCCTGTATCGGCATTCAGCTATGGTGCAAGGAAATATACCCGTCTTCGTAAGGGATTCCGGTTTGCATGTCTTATGTCAGAGGGGATAATAATTGTGAGCTGTGCCGTGCTCATTGTGTTTTCAGGCGACCTCATCGGTATATTCCGTGATGACACAGAAGTCATAAGAATAGGAACAAGAGCCCTGCGCTTACAGGCACTTGCGACACTGGTTCTTCCGCCGTGCATGGTCGTGGAAATGCTCTTTCAGAGCACAGGAAAACGCCTTGGAGCAAGCATACTTTCCTCTCTTCGAAACGGACTGTTCTTTATTGCGGCACTGATGATACTTCCGCGTATCAGAGGGCTTGCAGGCATACAGGAATCACAGCCGCTGTCAATGCTTGTCTCGGTCCCCTTATTTGTTGTTTTTGCAGTGTTTTTCTTTCGCAGACTGCCGAAGGAACAAGAGGAACAGGCTTCCGACACATAAGGAATCACGAATCCATTAATATGACAATAATAAAAGCCCTGCTTGAATGAAATGCTCCCCTTTTGTTAGACAATGTGGTATAATAGAAATATACCAAAATGAAGTCTAACGAAAGGGGACATTTTTATGCCAAAAGGAAAAC
>SFMO01000135.1 GCA_004554385.1 Ruminococcus flavefaciens | reverse complement strand
TTCAACAACCTTGATCTTGAATTCAGGTGTATATCTCTTGTTTGGTTTTCCTTTTGGCATAAAAATGTCCCCTTTCGTTAGACTTCATTTTGGTATATTTCTATTATACCACATTGTCTAACAAAAGGGGAGCATTTCATTGCTTTCGGGGGTCTGTTTTTATTGTTTGATATTCACGCCGCCTATACAAAAAGTGCTGTAAGCGATGTACGATTATCGTTTTTGATGATCGTGAGCGAGTTTACGAGCGGCAACGTAGAAGCGGTCGAGCTGACTCAGCTCGCAGCGTGGCAAGGGTGCAGCGTCACGCTGCTACTTCGCCATATTGCGGTACTGATTAGGCGTTACGCCAACAGTCGCAAGGAACTGCCTGAGGAAATATTTGCTGTCCACATAGCCGCACTGCTCCGCAATTTCCGCCATACTCAGCGGTGTTACGGTCAGGCAGTAGGTTGCCTTTGCCATACGTGCGTTTATGCAGTCCTTATGTATGCTGACTCCGAAGCACTTCTTGTACACCTCGCGGAGATGACCTGCGCTGTATGGATAGAGCTTCTGTAGCTTCTCCGATTCAAAACTGTCCTGTGGATTGCTGTAGATATAGCTTCTGATATGGAGCATATCCTCGTAGTGGGGACGCATGCGCATCTCCATCTTCTCACGCTGACGCTCCGCAAGTATGTCCGAGCATATCCCCGTCATACGGGTATAGGACTTCTCTGTACACTTCACCGCCGCACACACAAATGAATCAAGTCCGTACTGGTCGATATATACTCCGTGCTGGAGCATAATTGAATTGAGACGGTTTTCAAGGAGAGCCTCATCGTTCTCGCCGCTGATAATGCAGACGAAGGTATTATCGTTAACTCTGCCGCACACGTCGTTGCTTCCGCAGAACTGCTTGACAGCCTCTGCAGCGTCCATTATGGCAGGTATCTTGCCGCTGAGCTCGTAAAAGCCCGTATTGGATATGCCTATGCGCATCATTACAAGGCAGTTTTCCTGAGTATTGAAGTCTATGGTGTGGTAAGCCTTTCTCATTCCTGTCTCGTTGTACATTCCCGTAAGGGTGTCGCGCAGGTCTGAGAGGTTCTGGCACTGAGTAAGATACTGTATGTCGTTCTTCATTCTCAGGAACTCAAGTCCGTTGGAGACCGATTTCAGCCAGTTTCTGTAAATATCGTCATAGGTATCGGGATCGTGAAATTTAAGTACCAGATGACCGAAAAGGCGGTCGTTGAAAAACAGCGGATTGAAGTAATAGATCGCAGGCTCGAAATTCTTTGCAAGGAGAGCCGCAAAATTATACTTCTGCATATCAAAGGGAGTTTTGTCCTCCCAGTCCACCATGCTCTGGCATGAGAGTATATCGCTGAGCTCCGCATCGCTGTCGTACCAGTTCTTGTAAAGGCACAGGTAGAAGCTCTGTATTCCGCGGACCTGCCAGTGGAACTCGCCGCAGATATCCACGAACTCGTTAAGTGTACGGCACTCTGTCAGCTTCTGGTCCAGCGGATTGAAGAGGTTCCAGTTGTCGTATTCCTTTTTCTGCCTTGCATTTTTCAACTCGCTTGTATATATTTTACGGTCAACGCCGCAGGTACAGCTGGAGCCGCAGACTATCTCGCCCTGAGGCGGTGCAAAGAGGAATTCTCTTTTCTTTAAGCGGCTGTAGACCATATTTGCTGCGTCCTCGCCGATGGTCTCACGGTTTCTCTTATATGTGGTCAGCAGAGGTGTATGCATAAAGCGGTCGCCTATGTACTCATAGCCGACTACTGTAACATCCTCGGGGATACCGATACCAAGCTCATCGAACTTGTCGATGAGACCATATGCCATGTAGTCATTGGCGCAGATAATAGCCTGTGGGAGCTCCAGCTCGCCGTTATGATAGCGCTCGGCAAGCTCCTCACCCGAATTCATCCAGTAATTACCGAAGTGGACACGGCTCTCGTCGAACTCTATGCCGTGCTTCTCAAGGGACTTCCTGTAGCCGTTCACACGGAGATTTGAGGCTTTGATAAAGTCATAGCCTGTGAGTATATCTATTTCCCTGAAGCCGTGAACATCAATAAGATGATCCGTAATGTCCTCAAGGTCGTTTTCGTCGCTGGTATTTATAAAGGTACAGTTGGGAAGATCAAATTCTGCGGTATATGTGCCGATGACCACTACGGGTACGCTCTTGCGTGATACAAGATCGGCAATAAGCTTTTTCAGTTCCTCATTGACAAATGATTCGGAAATAATAATAAGTCCGTCAAGCTCATCGGAAAGGATAAGATCATATATCCTGTTTTCGCAGAAGAGCTCCCGTTCCTTTACGTTAGGGTTATAATTGTTGGAAAATACCACGGTATCGACTCCGACGCACTGATCGAATCTGGCTATCCCCTTTATAACCTGTCTTTGTTCGATGCTGTTAGCCTCACCTGCTACAACGCCGAAGATCATTCTCTTTTTTCTTACCAATTTTCCCACCCCATTGTTTTTCGTCAGGGGCGCACAATTTATATATTCATTTTGTGCGCTGTAAGCTTTACTTTCGTAGCAATCTAATGTATAATTTCAAATATGGAGCA
Source organism: Ruminococcus flavefaciens (assembly GCA_004554385.1). Lineage (GTDB taxonomy): Bacteria > Bacillota > Clostridia > Oscillospirales > Ruminococcaceae > Ruminococcus > Ruminococcus flavefaciens_T. The sequence continues at coordinate 10,702 of SFMO01000135.1, read as the reverse complement.
ATAGAAGTTACATATATTATACATTATTTATTAAGAAATGTCAATGCGGTTTTCTGCGTTTTTTCCACCAAAAGCTCATTTTTGTGGGTTGAATATTTATATACCGTTATATTAAACAATCAGCAGACGAATATTTTGTGAAATAGGTCGATTTTGACATTGTTTTGCATCAAAAGGTGCATTTTCTTACACTTATGTTATGAATTCGGATTCAAAGGAGGGATTCGCATGAACGACTTTTCAAATGACGTCGATCTCGCCCGACAGGGTAATACTGAAGCTTTCGCAAGACTTTACTCCACTGTATACGAGGACCTTTACCATATAGCACTATACAGCCTGCGAAGCTCCCATGATGCTGCCGATGCGGTCAGTGATACTGTGCTGGACGCATTCTGCTCAATAAAAAAGCTTCGAAGTCCTGATCGCTTCAAAAGCTGGATCATGTCTATCCTCGCTGCAAAGATAAAAAGAAAACAGCGCTCGTATTTCGAGCCTGCCGACGAGCTCAGCGACGACTCTCCCCTTTCGGAGAGCTTCAGCTTCGAGTCGGTGGAGCTCCGCGAGGCTGTGGACAAGCTGGACAATGAATCAAGGCTGCTTTTGTCAATGTCGGTGCTTGGCGGCTATACAAGCGACGAGATATCGGAAATGTGCGGTATCAGGTCGGGGACGGTACGCTCAAAGCTTTCGCGCATAAAGCAAAGGCTGCGCCTTGAGCTCACTCCTGAAATATGATCGTGAAAGGAGAATGAACATGAATAATGATGATAAGCTCAGAGAGCAGATGAAGTCAGAGCCCGTTCCCGACAGGCTCAAACCCGAGAATATAAAGATAATGCTCGATAACGAAGCATCAAAGAAAAAGAGAAGCGGCATAAAGCTCGCAGGAAGAATAGCTGCTGCCGCAGCAGCCTGCACAGTCATAGGCGGAACTGCCGCATATACACTGAACAACGGAAAGTTTGATAAAAGCCTTAAAACCAGCTCTGTTCTCCGCGAAGAACAGGAAAACAGCGACAACGGCACAGAGTCTGCGTCAGAAACAAAAAAGCAGGCAAGCTATATGAGCGGTGCTAAGGACTACGAACAGATCTACACCATGTTCCGTGAGGCTAATAAGAAATACAATGAGAAACAGAAAGCATACGATTACACTCTGGGCGGAAAAAGCGAAGTCTCCGCCGCTGTAGAAGAGGCTGATGAGTCATATGCCGAGGCTCCAATGACCAACGGCGAATTCACAAATGCAAAGGGCGGCGGAAACAGTTATGGCGACGGTATTTTCAATGAACCCGCTCTCCCTTCTGTGGACGGCGAGCTCCCGACAGCTCCCGAAACCGAAGGCAACACAGAAGTCCCCCAGACGGAAACACCCACAGAGGAGCCCACTACAGAGGCTGATCCCGAGCACTCCGAGACCTATTATCAGGAGCAGGACGTTCTCGAAGCCGACATCGTCAAGACCGACGGCAAGCATATCTACTACGTGGGTACTTCCTACGACGAAAGCGGTATGTTTCATAATGTACTCCGCGTCGCAAACGTCAAAGACGGCAAGTTCACACGCAGCTTCTCCATTGATCTCAAAGATATATGCGGCGGAGGTACGACCTCAAGCAGCGTCGATGAACTGTATATCTATAATGACATGATAATCGTGATCGGAGAGACATGGAGCTATTCAGATGAGGAATCAATGGGTACACGCACTTATGCTGCTTTCTTCACAACAGGTGATGAGCCACAGCTCATAGATACCTATCAGCAGGACGGCTGTTTCCGCGACGTCAGAATAAGTCCCGAGGGATATATGCTCATTAACTCGTCTTACTCTACCGATGCATTTGAGGCACTCAGAGGCAGTGATGACATAAAAAAATACATTCCCTGCTGCGGTATGTCAGAGGATTACAAGGCTATCTCTCCGCAGGATATACTCCTCCCTGAGGATTTCGGCACATCATTTTCACTTGACTACAGCATAATCAGCAGTATCGACCTCAACGAGTCAGGTGCCCCCAAGGAAAAGGACGTAAAAACTCTTGCAGGCTATCTGGGGGACATTTACTGCTCAGCAGAAAACCTTTACTGTGCGGCAAGACAATGGGACGGATACGACACCTCGACTATCACACGTATCTCCATCAAGGACGGCAATATCGAGCCACAGGCAAGCTGTACCATCAACGGCACTGTAAAAGATCAGTTCTCCATGAGCGAATATAACGGCTGCTTCCGTGTCGCCGCATCTTATACCGAAACTAAGGAGATCTTCCACAGATACGAAGATGATGAAGGAATTATAGACGGCATATGGTCAAGAATAAAGGGCGAGAGCGAGGGCTATTACACCTACGAGACAGTAAAGAAGGACAACAGAGTTTACGTTTTCGACATGGATCTGAATATGGTGGGAAGCATCGACGGCCTCGGTATCGACGAGGAAATACAATCCGCAAACTTCAGCGGAAATACGGCTTATATCGTAACCTTCCGCCAGACTGATCCCCTGTATGCCATAGACCTGAGCGATCCCACATCGCCTGTAGTTCTTGACGAGCTGAAAATAAACGGTTTCAGCTCATATATGCAGTCATGGAACGAAGGACTGCTCCTCGGCTTCGGAAGTGACGCTGATGACGACGGCAGGGAAACAGGCGTCAAGATGACTATGTTCGACAATTCCGATCCCAACGATCTGAAGGCAGTTGACACAGTTACATGGAACAACGAATATTCAACATATGACGAATGGGAAGACCGCGACGGTCAGACCGATAAATTTTACAACTCATATGCTCAGTGGGACAGAAAGGCTCTGCTGATAGCTCCCGAAAAGAACATTATCGGCGTACCTGTCGAGCTTGAGGAATACACCTATCACATCCAAGGCCAAGCAGTCAGCAATGAAAGACATCACACATCAATGTATGTATTCTTCAGCTTTGAGGACGGAAAGTTCGTACAAAAGGGCGATGTAACTGCGGTTCAGGACGGCTGGGATTATAATCAGTATCATTACAACCGCGCTGTATATATAGGCGATCATATCTATACCCTTTCTGTCAATAACTTCGTAGCTGTTGACATAAACACATTCGAAAAAACTGACGATCTCAAATTCTGACGTAAGCTGTATAAATATTGTAACACATACAAAAAGCTCCAACTGAACTATCTCAGTTGGAGCTTGCTTTATTTCATATGAATGAACGGCAGCGCAAACAAAAACGGGAATATAAAAGTGCCGCAGGAGATCAGGAAGAAGGAAGCAATGCCAAGTATCAGATACAGTTTTCCGCATTTCGGATGTTCCCCGTTCAAGTTCAGAACACCGAGTATGATTCCCAAAAACGGGATCAGCAGCGAGAAAACTATGAGGATCGTCTGAGGCTCATCAGGTCCCTGAATGCGGAATGCAGGTCTGTTCTGTCCCTGATAGCCGTTATTGTATGGATTTGCACTGTTATTTGCTGTGCCGTGGTCTATGTAGGAATCGCAGTACGGACATTTCACGTCATTTTCGGAAATTGAAGCTCCGCAGTGTTTACAGGTCATTGTCTCTCCCCCCTTTACAAAATCAGAAATACTTATCAGACAGCCCTTAGCTGTCAGTTTTATCGCATGAATATGTAGGCAGTGTAGCCTGCATAAGCTGCAAGCATAAGTCCGCCGTGCCAGCGCACCAGCTTCTTTTTCGGCAGACAGAGTATGAGCACGAAAAGGCTCATAACAATAAGCACCGCCGTATCTATGGCATTTTCAATGGTATATGCCATAGGTGAGATAACAGCCGCTATTCCAAGCACGAACAGTATATTGAATATATTCGAGCCCACAACATTTCCGAGAGCCATGTCAACCTCGCCCTTGCGAGCCGCAACTATTGATGTCACAAGCTCGGGAAGACTTGTTCCCAGGGCAACTATGGTCATACCGATAAGGTTGTCCGACATGCCGAAGGTACGGGCAATATCCGAAGCTCCCTCGACTACCATCTTTCCGCCCACGGCAATGGCTGCACCGCCGCCTATGATACACAGCAGGCACTTCCACAAAGGCATGACCTTGTATTCGTCATCGTCGGACTGCTCACCCGAATCACGGGCTTTCTTTGCCGAGCTTATCATCATGTACAGGAAAAATACAAACAGCGCAAGGAGTATTGCTCCGCCCCAGCGCATGACTATCCCCGTAAATGCTCCCAGTGCAAGAAGCACTCCTGCCACAAATATTGAAAATGGCAGGTCTTTTTTGAGAGTCTCCTTCCCCACCGCCATAGGACACAGCAGTGCACAGACTCCGCAGACCACCATAAGGTTGAAGATATTCGAGCCTACCGCATTGCTTATGGCAAGGTCATTCTTCCCCAGCACCGAGGCACTGACGCTGACCGAGGTCTCGGGAAGGCTTGTACCCATGGCAACTATGGTCATTCCTATGATAAGTGCAGGCACCTTCAGCTTCTTTGCCACCGCCGAGCTTCCGTCAACAAAGAAGTCAGCGCCCTTGATAAGAAGCACAAATCCGCCTACCAGCAAAATATACTTGAGCATTTATCCATTCTCTCCCATGCAGTTATAATAATCAGTTCACAAGAACTCGTCACAAGTTCCAAAGCCTTGCAACTGCATATCTTATTATACCACATCTTCGCTACATTTGCAATAGCCGCAGCAAAAAAATCCCGAATTTCATTTCTGAAAAAATGTTCCCTCCACTGTATCGCATTGACACACTTACTAAATTTTTTTGCTTTTTTCGGCAAAATCCAACAGCTTCCCCAAATTTTGAAACAAAGCCCAAAAAAACAATTTTTATATTGAATTGCCGCTTCATTTGTGCTATAATTCGGAATGGTATATTTTTTCCTATTTAATAGGGAGAACAATTATGCGGTCTCTCACCGCAAACATGGAGGTTTATATGACAGCAGCACAGATCTTCGCCGTCATCATCTTCGTGGGAATGTTCATAATGATAGTTCTCGACAAGATAGAGCGGCACTACGTCACCCTCGGCAGCGGTATCCTCACCCTCGCCGTTGTATTCGGTATCTGTATGCACAGCGGAAGTGCAATAATGGATACCCTCGCTATCAGAAACTTTGCTACCAAGGAATTCTGGTATCAGGTCACCGAAAGCGAAAGCAAAGGTATAAACTGGGCGACCATAATCTTCATAGCAGGCATGATGGTCATGGTCGAAGGCATGGCAAAGGCGGGATTTTTCCGCTGGCTGTGCATGAAGATAGCATACCTTGTAAAATGCAGAACAGTCCCTATCTTCATCACTTTTATGATAATGTCAGCAGTTCTCTCAATGTTCATTGACAGTATCACCGTTATCATGTTCCTTGCAGCAGTTACCATTGAGCTTTCTTCTCTGCTCAAATTCAATCCCGTACCTATGATACTCTCCGAGATATTCTGCGCTAATTTAGGCGGCTCGGCAACAATGTGCGGCGATCCGCCAAACATCATCATCGGTACTTCACTGGGCTTCTCATTCTTCGACTTCCTCACAAACACAGGTCTCTGCGCCGCTATATCACTGGCAGTTTCCGTTGTGTTCCTGTATTTCGCATTCCGCAAGGAGATCGCAGGAAGCGGCAAGGGAAAGGTGGATATGAGCAAGTTCCCCAAGCCATCCGAGGCTATCACGAACAAGAAGGACTTCATCATCAGCAGCATAATCTTCGCTCTTGCAGTTCTCCTCCTTGTCACTCACGCAACAACTCACCTTACCGTTGCGACCATCGGTCTGTTTATAGCAGCCATAACTCTTATCGCCTTCGGTAAGCATGCTTTAGAGCTTATCAAAAAGGTAGACTACAAAACCCTGCTTTTCTTCATCGGTCTTTTCATTGTCGTAAGCGGACTTGAAGAAACAGGAATACTCAAGCTCATCGCAAACTTCATCGGCGACATCAGCAACGGCAATGTAATGCTCATGCTCGCTATCATCCTCTGGGTATCCGCTATCGCCAGCGCATTCGTGGACAATATCCCCTTTGCAGCTACAATGGTGCCTATTATTCAGAGCCTTGCCGATACCTCGGGAGTTCCTATCTCTACTCTCGCATGGGGACTTGCAATGGGTACAGATATCGGCGGAAGCGCTACTCCAATCGGAGCCTCCGCAAACGTCGTCGGAACCTCCGTTGCACAGAAAAACGGCTATCCTATCGGCTGGGGCAGATACTGTAAGAAGCTCGCTCCTGCCACAGTCATAGTACTTGCAATATCAACTGTTTATTTATTTGTTCGTTATTTATAATTCAATAAGGGGGAATATATATGTCACAGGTAATCATTTCAGTAGGCCGTGAGTTCGGAAGCGGCGGCAAGGTTATTGCCGAGCAGCTCGCAAAACGCTTTAACATCCCGATCTACGACCGTCATCTCATCACTGAGATCGCTGACAAAACAGGTCTTGCTCCTGAGGAGATCGAGAAGTACAACGAAAAGCCGAAAAACCACCTGCTTTCACGCAGAGTAAACGGCTACAGCAACTCCATCGAGGACAACATTGCCGAGATGCAGTTCAACTTCCTCAGAGAAAGAGCATCAGGCGGCGAATCCTTCGTTGTCGTAGGACGCTGCTCTGAGACAAAGCTACGCGATTTCAAGTGCCTTGTGTCACTTTTCATACTGGGAGATATGTCAGAAAAGATCAAGCGCGTAATGAACGTCTACAACCTCACAGAGGACAAGGCTAAGGCGTTCATCGACAAGAAGGACCGCAAGAGAAAGCGCTATCACAACTATCACTGCGACGGTCACTGGGGCGATTCCCGTCTCTACGACCTCAGTATCAACAGCTCCCGTCTCGGACTTGACAGGACAGTTGACCTGCTGGAGAAATATATCAGGTCAAGAATGGGCGAGGAATAAATCATCAGAACTAATTATTAAGAAAAAAGCCATAAAGAAGCTTTCGCTCCTTTATGGCTTTTGTTATGCTTTATTTTGAAGTGGGATCAAGTTTTGCCACCTTTTTAAGGAGATACTCCTGTATGCGGAGTGCGTCATTAGCTGTTACGCCCTCGCTTGAAGTATCAACGTCAGCCCATCTCCATCCTATTTCTGTGATATGGGTCTTTTCTGTGCCCTCAAGTCCGTACTTGTTCGGATTTGCAAGAGCCTGCATTATGAGTACAACGTCGCTCATATCTACTGTATTATCGCAGTTGGCATCGCCCCATACGGCTTCAAGTGCGCCGCCCATGAGGTAGTGAACCTCACAGCTGTCGATAGTGTAAGGCTGGTCGATAGCTTTCTCAGTTGCAGCGTTCCATACGTTGGACCACCATACCTGCACCTCGCAGCTCTTGAAAGTATCAGGCATTTCCTTGAGGTCAACATTTACTGTGAGCTTGCCGTCCTTGTCGGCATTGCCCTTCCACTCGATGTTCTGCCAGTCGTCAGCTGTTGTTCCGAAGCCGATAGCACCGCCGATAGAAGCGTTAGGTGCGCCTGTGATAGTGATATCCATCTGCTTTCCAACTGCAAGAGCAGGTTTCTCGGGGATAGTAACAGTCTTCTTCTGGATAGCGAACTTATAAGCAGTTGTAGTTGTAGTTGCGTTGGGATCTGCCGTAGTAGTCGCAGTTGTTGTGGATGTTGTGGTCTTTGCAGGATCGGGAGGAGTTACGCCCTCCTTCTTGTAGAGTGTCTCAGGAAGCTCGTCAAGAGTTATACAGTAATCGCTCTGATACATTGCGATAGTGTCTTCCTTGGTGTTGAAGGTAGGATTGGAAAGGAAATTGTTATTGTCCGAGCCGCCGTCATACCATGTACAGAAGTAGAGCCAGCCAGCCTTTTCCTCCTGCATCTTATCGGGTGTTGAGAAGCTGTCATTCTCAGCAAGTGAGATCATCTTAGCGCTGTCGTACTTCTCCATTATACCATAGAATGTAGATGAGAAGGGGCTGTCATTATGGTAGTATCTTGCGCTGCCTGTTGACCAGTCTGTACAGCTGTACTTGTCGTAGCCGATTATATCAACATAAGCGTCGCCCGGATACCAGTCCTTGGAAGTAGCAAAATTATAGCTGTTCCACTCCCAGATGAGGTTGTGGCAGTTCAGCTCGTTTGTGAGAGTCTCATAGGTGTATTTCCAGAGCTTCTTGTAAGCCTCTGAGCCCTCTCTGCCCCACCAGAACCATGAGCCGTTTTCTCCGCCGCCGCCCTCGGCTTCGTGAAGAGGTCTCCAGATAACCGGAATGCCTTCAGCTTCAAGCTTGTTGAACTCCTTGGCGAGAGTTTTCAGTGTTGAGAGGTAATAATCGTTTTCCTTTGTGCCTGCCGTAGCAGCCTTTGAGGGTGAAAAATCTGTGTCCTTAGCGCCGTAGGTGGACAGTGACCAGTCCATCTTTTTGCCTATTTCATAGCTTGCGAAATCCTTTGGGACATTTATGTGGTAAGAAGCAGTAGCGATACCGCCCTTATTCTTTACCCAGTCGATGATACGGTCTGTTGAGCCGTCGTCACTGCCGTAGAGAGGACAGCAGAAGTTGCCGTAATCAAAGCCGCGGATAGCAGGATAATGACCTGTTGTGTCCTTGAGATACTCGAACTCTGTTTCAAGTCCGTGAGGACCGCCGCTGTATATCTCCTGCTGACCGGAGATTATGTGCTTGCCGTAGTTCTCAGCAAGATAAGCCATAAGGCTCTGTGTCTCAACAGTTGCAAGCTGGTCGCAGGGAGTGACCTGCTTTGCCTCTATCTTAGCTCCCGACATAGGCTCTGCGGTGAGGTAGTCGAACTGCGACCAGCCCCAAGACTTCTCGATAACGATGGTGTTCTCGCCGGCTTTGAGAGGAATAGCAGTGAGCTCCACAGGCTGATACTTAGTACCCTGAGGAATACCTATAGCTCCCTGTGAAGAACCGTTCACGCTGAGATTCTGCTGCTTGTCAGTGCCTATTCCAAAAGCATAGAATGTGAGCTTATAAGGTCCTGATTCCTTGACCGTGAGTTTTACGGTGATAGTGCCGTTTTCGGTCATTTTCAGTGCTGAACCGCCGCTTGCACCTGAATCCTTTTCCACTGTGATACTGCCTGTTACCTCAGCGTCCTCAAACTCGAACTTTATAGGTTCTTCAGCCGCAGTAACGACAGCGGTGCTGTAAAGAGCAGTGTTCAGCAGCATTGCTGCCGACATAACAGCTGCCCCTGCCTTTTTCAAAAATTTTGTTCCCATGTTTAACATCCTCCTGTAAATTTTTTGTAACTTAAATAATGTCTGATTTTCCCTGAACAGAGCTCAGGACAACAGCCGCCCAGAGGCGGTTATTGCATATACTTCAATTATAGTGATTATTTAGGCAAAAATCAATAAGCAACACAAAATGTTTTCATATACGTAAAAATTTTCGTATATTCGCACAATCAAAACTGCATTATTTTGTCATTTAAGCCGAAATTAACTTAATTTCAACTTAAATTACGCTTTGGTTAAATAAAAGCAATAAAGTCGTCCGCATTTCACTATTTCTGTTGACATTTTTGCTAAAAAGGTGTATAATTTCATTAGAGTTTCGTTAACTTTGTTCATGGAAAGGGTGAGAAAATGACCGAATATCTTACAAATTATATGAATTACATACAGGAGCGCCTCGAAAAATGCCAGAGCTCCGCAGAGCTTGACGAGATAATGGCTGAGCACAAAGACAAGATAGCCTTTATGCAGCACGAGAGAATAGTCCATTTTCTGGTAACTATGCTCTTTGCCTTTATACTGACCATATTCTTTGCAGTTCTCATATTCAGGGTCAACCTCGCTGTTCTCGCCCTTGTGACTATAGTCCTCGTACTGCTGATGTTCTATATCAAGCACTACTATTTCCTCGAAAATACGGTGCAGAAGATGTACAAGGTCTACGACAGCATACTCGAAAAGCAGAAAAAAATTAAGGAGTCCGCCTGATGACGAAAAAAGAGATAGCAAAACTGGCTGTTGAGGAGCTGGAAAAGCTCTATCCCGATGCAGCCTGCTCACTTAACTACTCAAAGCCCTATGAACTCATGTTTGCAGCACGTCTTGCCGCTCAGTGTACCGACGCCCGTGTGAATATAGTCACAGAGACGCTTTTTAAAAAGTACCCGTCTCTTGAAGCCTTCGCAAACGCCGATATATCCGAACTGGAACAGGACGTCAAGCCATGCGGATTCTATCACAACAAGGCGAAAAGCCTTAAAGAAATGGCAAATCAGCTCATAAATGATTTCGGCGGAGAGGTCCCCGATACTATGGAGGAGCTTCTCACACTGTCGGGTATAGGCAGAAAGACCGCAAACCTTATGCTGGGGGACGTTTTCGGCAAGCCTGCCATGGTCACCGACACCCACTGCATACGCATTACAGGAAGGCTCGGACTTACCAAAAACAAAGAGCCTGCCAAGGTTGAAAAGGACCTTGTGAAGCTCATACCGCCCGAGGTGTCCTCGGACTTCTGCCACAGAACAGTGGAATTCGGACGGGATATATGCAATGCCCGAAAACCGAGATGCGAAGAATGTCCGCTGAATTATTTCTGTAAATACTATGCTGATAAATCATAATTTCGAGCTGAGCCAGCTCGACCGCTTGCCACGTTGTCGCTCGTAAACTCGCTTAATAATATAAGAAATGATATTTGTACATCGCTTACAGCGCGATAAGTACGCCGAGCCCATGAACGGGATTCCAAAGG
>SFMO01000134.1 GCA_004554385.1 Ruminococcus flavefaciens | reverse complement strand
GCTGTACATCTCCGAAAGATCTATATCGCCTGAAAGAGAAACGTGGTTATAAGGCTTTTTAGTGAAAAATTTGAAGAACCGTGCCGGCCTTGTGCCGGTTTGCGCAACTATCAGATAAATATAGTTCCCCAAAACGTTCCCTCCTAATTAATTTTTTATAATTATATCACAAATGCTTGCAAATTTCAAGAGTTTTTGATATAATAATATAGTATTATTCTATTTGCGCCTGTAGCTCAGTGGATAGAGCATCGGCCTCCGACGCCGTGTGCGCTGGTTCGATCCCAGTCAGGCGTACTCAAACAAATGGCTGTATATAGCCGAAAAAACAAAGAGCGATTATCTGATTTGTGATTTAAATTGGTCAGATTTTCGCTCTTTTTGTTTGCTTTTTTAATAAAGATGGTGTGCTGATCTGCGGCTTAAAACAAAGTTATCACGGCAATTCCGGATCTATTAAGATATACGGAATTATTTCACTGACATCGTTTCGTGATAATCCTTCGATAAGAAGGAGCTCATATTCACTATTAAAGCCTCCTGTCCTCTCTCTGAAATCGATAATCCTGTCAGCTATATCCTCGTCAACATGCGGAAGCAGCATAAGAACATCGCGATCGGCGGAGTTTATGTTTATCGGAGCTGATTCTTCAAGGGTAGGAAGACTTTCTTCTGTGGATGTTTCATTATCGTTTATTTCTGCAGCCGCTGTTTCTTCCTCGATAATGTCATAAACAGGATCAATGACATAAATATGATCACTGATCTCGGAGAAGATACCTTCGCCGATGCCGGTTACATTCATAATTTCCTCTATATTTCTGAAACCTCCGTTGTTTTCGCGGTAGGCTATGATCTCGGAAGCGAGTACATCGCCGATGCCTTTAAGCTTTGTCAGTTCGTCTGCGGAGGCGGAATTTATGTCAAGTATAATGAATTCTGTTGTGGTTGATGTAGTTTTAGTATGGGTGGTATATGCAGTTGTTGTTTTTCTGTGAGATGTGACTTTTATACCGGAAGTAGTCTGTGGTTTTGATGATACTTGTGATCCCTCAGGATCATTTCTGCTATCTGCATTGATAGTTATAGCCGGAGATCTTTCGGGGGGCTTTGATGTGTGAAAGAATAATATGGCAGCGCATATTACAGCCGCTGACAAAAGCATAAAGAGCAGATATTTTCTGAAAGAATTATCTTCCTTCAAGCATATCACCTCTTTGAATGATATGACGCTAACAGACAAAATTCGACATAAAGCGACATATCCATGATATTTTTACAGGCTGACTTTCCGCGGAAGGTCAGCCTGATCTGTTACATATTGTATCTTTTTATGTATTTCTTTTCGCCTATTCTGAATCTTAAAGTCAGCGTGTCTCCGTCAAGGTCGGCAGAGATTATCTGAGCATCCCTTATTTTCAGTATCTTTGAAAGCTCCTTTGTTTCCTTTTCGGTGTAATCATAGAAGTTATCAGAGGTGAACAGGACACTTCCCATAAGGGCGTTTACTTCGGCAAGGCAGTTCTTCTGCTCATCTGACAGTGAGTTGTTACATGGTCTCAGCAGAAAAACATCGGGATCACTGAGAAAAGCACGTCCGTCAAGCTGTCTTCGGAACACTGTGTTGAGTACAGTATTCTTTGTGCTAACGCGTTCACGGTGCATAAGGCGCATATGGGGCTTGTCGTTCCAGTCAAGGCTGACGTCGCAGCCTATACGGCAGTATTCAACCTTTCCGAAGGCAGAAGCAAGCGGAACTCCGCAGCCAAGGATCATTGCGTCGCCTGCACATTCACGCAAAAAGTCCATAGCCTCAGCCATTATCTGTCCGCGTGTCTTGTCGCGGCGGGGAACGATACATGCTGCATACAGGAAATCAAGCTTGAGAAGTCTGTAGCCCCATTCGTTAACAATAGTTTCAATGACGAATCTGATATATTCCCTTACCTCGGGATTGTAAATATCAAGTGCGTAGAAGCCGCTCCAGTTTGAACCGCCTCTGACGTATTCAAGTTTGTCGTCAAGTAGGATCCAATCCTTGTTATTGCGGAATATTTCCGAGTTTTCCTCGCATACAAACGGAGCGAGCCATATACCGGGTGTAAGTCCTGAACCGCTTATTTCGTCAGCAATTTTTTTCATACCTTCAGGGAACTTATCATGATCAACAGACAGCCAGTCGCCAACGGCGGTCTGCCAGCCATCGTCTATCTGAAAAACATCTGCCTTGTAGGTAAGAGCGTCCAGGCTGCGAAGGTCTTCTTTTATTGTGGATTCATCGATATCCTGATAATGATTATACCAGCTTGTGTAGCCGAATACAGGCTTAGCGGTTCTCGGTTTTATACCAAGCTCAAGGAAATATCTGTCAAACACCTCATACTCGCCGCCGTCTGTCAGAAGTACTTTCAACGCGCACCATTCGCCGTTTACAGCAACTCCCTCGCAGTCCTTTTTCAGAGCGACAAGACCTTTTCCGATAAGCGTGATAATTTGCGTGAAGCCTGTTTCTTCAGAAAGAGAGCAGATAAACCTGTACCTGTCGCCGCTGCGGATATATCCGTAGGACCAGCCGTGCATATTGTCGCCGTAATCGGCAAAATTGTAGTCTCCGTACTGGGAGAAGGCATATTTTTCACTGATGGCACACGGGATATGGCTGATACCCCGCATTTTACCGTCGATGGGACGTTCGATTGAGTCTGTCCAGGACTGATAGCCATTGAGGAATATCCTGTCATTTTCAGAGTACTCATATTCAAATTCAGCATAAAGCTTCTGAATTATTATTTCGTCGTTTGCAGTTATCCTTACTGAGAAAACATCACCATCTGTATTTATCTCAAGCTTCATTCGTTCATTGCACACAGAGCTTGATGTTATTGCCAAAAAGTCGTTTTCTCCGTCGTTGTACAGAAATTGGAGCGATTTGAATTTAAGCATTTTTCTGACCCTCCCCAATACGGTCTATAACTTTCTTTTCATTATAACGCAAGAATACTATACCTCCCAGCAGACAAAGCACAGCTGCGATGGCAGCGGTAAGTCTGTAGCCAAGTCCGTATCCGCTCTGTCCTTTTTCGATCTCGGAGTTGATAAGAGAGATACTTGTGAACATGAGCATAGCCAGTGATTGTCCGAGCTTAAATGCAAAGGTACGTGCTGCATAGAACATACCCTGTCTGCTCTCACCTGTATCAAGCTTGTCTGCTTCGGATATATCAGCAACTACAGCCTGTGGAAGGATTCCGAGTATAGCCATGGGGATAGCTGCAAGAACAGCTATGATGACGCCGTATGCTATAGCAGGCACAGGTAAAAGTCCTGCGGCTGCCGTAACGAGAAACGCAAATGAGAAGAAAAGAAATGCAAAGGCGATGAGCTTCTTTTTTCCCAGTTTCTTGGATAAGATATTTACGACAGGGTAGAACATAAGTGAGACCACTGTCATAATGGCAAAGAGAGGGAAAGTCATGCCTGATCCCAGTCCGAGAAGTACTGTTATGTAGAAGGAAAGACCGGTCTGGAAAAGTGTAAGACCGATCCAGTAGAGTATGTCAGAGCATACAAAAACGCGGAAATCCTTGTTTTTGAAGGTGGCAAGAAGGGAACTGAAGGCGGAACTCTTGCTGGGAGTTGTGTCTGCATATTCATTTTCGTTTATGAGGAATGCGGGAACGAGCATACAGATAACTGCAACAGCTGCAAGAATGGCAATAGTTATCCTGTAGCTGTTTGCATATCCCATGCTTTCGAGGAACATGCCTGCAATATTTGGTACAAGATATGCAATAGCTGTCCCGAAGAAATATGTAACGGAAATGAATGTAGACAGATTGATGCGGGCATTCTGAGTGCTGCCAAGTTCGGGGATCAGAGCATTATACGGAGTACAATAGCAGGTCATGCAGAAATAGAACATCATAGCAAAGATGAAAAGGCATACTGCATTTCCGAAGCTTCCTGCACTGAATGGAGAAATGAACATGAGAACAGTTACAGCTCCGAAGGGGACAGCTGCAAAGCGCATGAATGGGATACGTCTTCCGAGCTTATGCTTCAGAGAGTCGGACTTTCCCGCGATAAGCGGATCTGTAACGGCATCGAAAATACGTCCGAAGGCTGTGATAACACCGATAGCAGTGAGACCTATGAAAGTGCCCTTTGGTATGAACAGGAGCTGACCTTTGGCGAGCTCCTCCTGACTTGGCTGATAGAAGAAAACCAGCCAGTTAGCGATAATGCCGGAAAGAATAGACCAGCCCAGCTGACCTATTGCGAATATCCATAGTATCTTATTTGTCGCGACTTTCTTGTTCTCCATAAAGTTCACTCCTTTCTAAGGAAGAAAACGGCTGTCTCAATAATAGTTCCGAGCTCTTCCACTGCGTTGGAAAAGTCATCATTCGGAAGAAGCTCGCCCTGGATAAGCTTTTTGCTGAGCTCCATAAGCGTATGGGCGTATGAAAGATAGAAAAGGCGCAGATTAGGAATCTCGCGGACCGTACCGTCAGCAATACCGGTCATATAAGCCTTTTCAAAAACGGGGTAGAAGTTTATAATGGATTTTTCGTATTCTTTAAGATCGTGCTTGGGAATGTTTTCTGATATGAGCATAAGATCGAATTCTGAAAGGAGTTTCATAAAACCGGGGTGTGCTTCATAGAGGACAACGAACATTCTCATCAGGTCGCTTACCTGTTTGATGCCGGACTGAGCAAGAAAAACATCGGACTCAAATATTCCGCTGAACATCTTGTTGAGCTCATTCCACATATATGTCATGGCAGCGATAGTGATACCGTTTTTAGTGCCGAAATATCGATATAATGTTGCGACGCCTATGCCGCTCTCATCAGCGATATCAGTCATTTTGACAGCTTCTATACCGTTTTTGAGAAACAGCTGAGCACTGACTTCTACTGCTTTGTCGAATCGTTGATTTTTTAAATTATCCTGAGAAAATACGTTTTCCACTTGACAAACCTCCTTTTTTGTGATAGACTGTATATCAGATGATAGACTGTCTATCATTGTTAAATTAATTTTATCATATTTCACAAGCTTTGTCAAGACTTTGGAGGAATTTTTATGGACAGATCAAAATTTATCTTTGGTAACGAAATATCCCGAAAAGCCTATAAAAAGGCCGTTAAGACAAAAGCTAAATTCATAGGCAAGTACGGAGACGATTCCGATGCGATATACCATCTTGCCGATATTGAAGCTCCTGCAGTCGGAAAGCCTCTTGGAGTACGGCAAATTGTCATCGGAAAGGAAAGCACATGCAAATTTGATGATAAGAGTCTTGTAATAGGAAACATTCGTATGGGGTTCGGTCACTACAGAATTTCTATGGCAATAGCTTCAGCAGCACACGCAATGGGGTATACACCATACTGGTTCGATCTTCACTCGTTTAAAGCAGCCACCTGCGGAAAGATCATAGCTGAGCAGAACGACCTGTATTCATTTGGTTCAAGACTGTCCCAGAAGTTTGCTTTGTTCAACAAGCTGGTATGGGAGCCACTTAACAGCGAGGGATTCCGTAAACTGACCTATAACAGTTCGGATCAGATGACAGCGGAGCTTATGACGGCTGTATTCAGGGAGCTGCCAAAGGATATTCCTTATGTAGCAACTCACGTCTGGCCGTCTCAGGCGGCTATACATGCCGGGCTCACACATGTTGTGAATGCAATTCCTGACAACTGGCCGATGGGACTACATTTGTCTGAAGGTGCTATTCATACAGTGCAGACTCCGTCGTCATATCTTGGCTACAGAGCTCTTCGCGGCATGGACAAAAAACGTCAGCTGAAGCCTATGCCTAAGGGAGCGATAGTATATACAGGTCATTACATTGACCATGAGCTTGTAAGCAATATTGAAGCTGATTGTGAAAAGCGCATTGCCAGAGCAAAGGGAAGAAATGCTGTCCGCTGGCTTATGTCGGTAGGCGGAGCAGGTGCACAGAAAGAAATATTCATTTCTTTTATCAGAAAGCTGCTGCCTGCAATAAAAGCAGGAAAAGCCGCACTTTTTATCAATGTCGGAGATCATTCGAAGGTCTGGCATGAGCTTGTAAATTCTGTTCCGCAGATGAAGCAGTTTCTGCATGAGCACTTTGACGATTTTGATGAGACGACAAGGTTCTGCGAAGAAGCGTATAATGGTGAGGTAAATGGAATTCATGCCTTCTGTCATTCTGATATATTCGCAGCGGTTTATTCGACAAATCTGCTTATGAGATGCTCGGATGTGCTTATCACAAAGCCAAGTGAACTGGCGTTTTATCCGATACCGAAGCTGATGATAAAGCGCGTTGGCGGTCACGAAGCATGGGGGGCAATACGTTCAGCTGAGGTCGGCGACGGTACATATGAGTGCTCCACACCTGCTGAGACGGCTGCGATGATCGATATGATACAGCACGGCAGGGATATAATAATAAAAATGTGCGGACATATCCTTACTGCAAAGAAAGCGGGAATATATGACGGTGCGTACAAAGCTGTAGAGCTTGCAATAGGCTGCAAATAATACAAATGTGCTGATGTGAATGTTATAATAATGCTTTTAATATGCGAAATATCTTTATTTACAGTGAAATATTTTGCGATAATAGAAAAATTGTTTTGAACTGAAAAAAGAATTGACCGCGGCAATATGCTGATTTTGCATAATGCCGCGGTATTTCTTAGCATAAATACAATATTTTTGAGCATGAAAATTTATTGACAGTTGATTGTTGATAGGATATAATAAATGCAGAAAATGTAATGTGTTTTTGTGGACTTTAATTAAATTATGGAATTATGATGTTTTAATTACTTGATTGTATTATTTCTACAAAGAGATGAATATTTTGATGTGAAAAACGCTGAATTTTAACCTCAATCTGCGAAAAGTCCACCTGATATGTAAATAGTAGGTTGCCATTTTACTTTGTGTAAAGTATAATATGATTGGAGAAATTTGTATTTTTAAAGGAGTGATACTAATGAAACATTCAAAGGTTTTCGGGAAAATGCTTTCTGCTGTAACAGCGTCAGCATTGCTGTTAGTAGGCAATACAGCGTTCCCCGAAGCAGGCACATTGTCCGCCAGGGCTGTCGATGCACAGGACAGAGGCAATATTGGCGGATATGACTACGAGATGTGGAACCAGAACGGTCAGGGACAGGTTTCAATGAAACCAAGCGCAGGTTCATTTACCTGTTCATGGAGCAACATCGAGAATTTCCTTGCGCGTATGGGTAAGAATTACGACAGCAAGAAGAAAAATTACAAGGACATAGGCAGTAATATCGTCCTCACCTATGATGTTGAGTATTCCCCAAGAGGCAATTCTTATATGTGCGTTTACGGTTGGACAAGAAACCCTCTCATGGAATATTATATCGTTGAAGGATGGGGCAGCTGGAGACCGATTGCCGGTGATGCAGAAAGAAAGGGTACAGTTACCCTCGACGGCAATACATATGATATTGCCAAGACTATGCGTATCAATCAGCCTTCTCTTGATGGCACCAAGACATTCCCTCAGTATTGGAGCGTTCGTCAGTCAAGTGGTTCGAGAGATAATGTTCAGAACAACATGAAGGGCACGATCCATGTAGGCAAGCACTTTGATGCGTGGTCAAAGGCAGGACTTGACATGAGTGGTACTCTTTATGAGGTCTCCCTTAATATCGAAGGCTACAGGTCAAACGGCTCTGCAAATGTCAAGAGCGTCAGAGTGTACGAGAACTATGATGACGGCGGATCAGACATCGATCCTGGCACAGAGCAGGATCAGCCAAAGAAAAATGTTGAACCCGACGAAAACGGCTACTACTTCATGGACAGCTTTGACAGCGGCGTAGGTGAATGGGCAGGCAGAGGCGCTGCGTCTGTTGATGCAACCACCTCAGAGAAGTTCGCAGGTACAGGTTCTCTCAGCGTTACAGGCAGAACAGCTAACTGGAACGGTGCTGTAAAGGCTCTGGACACTGATACCTTCCAGCCCGGAAAGACATACAGCTTTGCTGTCAATGCTATGTATAAGACAGGCGGCTCTGAGGAAAAGTTCAAGCTCACTCTTCAGTATAACGATGGCACAGGTGCTCAGTACAGTGAGGTCGCTTCTGCTTCAACAACAGCAGGTGACTGGGTACAGCTTGCTAATCCAAGCTACACTATCCCTGAGGGAGCTTCAGATCTCCAGCTGTATGTTGAGACAGTGGATACTGACATTGATTTCTATATCGACGAGGCAGCGGCTGCTAAGAGCGGCACAGAGATCAAGGGAGCTGATGGTCCCAAGACTGTTATCCTCGGTGATGCAAATTTTGACGGTGCTATTGATTCCTTCGACCTTGTAACTGTAAGAAATGAGCTCATTGCAGGCAATGCATCGGGTTCTGACCTTAAAGCATCTGATGTTGACCAGAATGGCAAGCTTGAAACAGCGGATCTGGTGCTTATCCAGTCTTTCGTTATCGGAAAGCTCAGTGAATGGCCTGAGCCGCCGGAGCCCGAGAAGCCCGAATATGACACCTCCAAGTGGGATAACTACAAGGAGACAGCTTCTGCTCAGTACATCGACTTCTATAAGAGCTCTATCAAGCATATGGGCAACACATATAGACTTACTCAGAAGCTTGCGGCAGCAGAAAGCGGTCAGCCTCTTACAATAGCTTACCTTGGTGGTTCTATCACAGAGGGCAAGAATTACAGTTCGCCATTCTCAAATTACCTCAAGACTACATTTGCAAAGGGCAGCTTCAAGGAGGTCAATGCAGGTATGTCCGGTACTTCCTCTGTTGTCGGTCTTGTTCGCAGCGAGAAGGATATAGTATCTCAGAATCCCGATATCATATTCCTTGAATTCTCTGTAAATGACCATGAGGATATCATGTATAAGAAGTGCTTCGAGAGCTGTATCAAGAAGTTCCTTGATATGCCTAACGAGCCTGCTGTATGTGTGCTCATTACACGTGCAAGAGGCGGCTTCTCAAGCCAGGCACAGATGTATCCTATAGGCAAAAATTTTGATATTCCTGTAATCAGTATGGACGATGCTCTTACCAAGGCATTCAACAGCAAGTTCCTCCAGACAAGCGATTATTACACAGATGATTATCATCCGCATCAGAAGGGCGGACAGCTTGTAGCAGACTGTATGGCATATTATGTTCGTCAGGCTTTAAAGACTGAGAATCAGTCCGCAGGCTACACACAGCCTACAAAGTACGTTTACGGGGCAGAGTACGCTTCATGCGTAAATGTTGATCCGAAGACACTCACAAACTTCAATGCGGGTTCATGGAAGGCAGGAACAGGCTATAACTCACTGCCATACTCCTATACTCTTAGCGGCGGAAGTCCTATGACATTCAAGACACAGGGTAAGGGCTTCATAGTTGTATTCAAGGCTAACAGCACGGGTATGGGCAGCATAAATGTTACTGTAAACGGCAAGACTACCAAGATCAACGGCAACAAGCAGTACACATGGGGTGGTCCTGACGCAGAGCTTGGCTACTATCAGGATACTACGGGAGACCTTGATGTTTCAATCACAGGAAGCGGCAGCTTCACAATCTGGGGTATCGGTCTCATAAAGTAAAAAATCCATTAAAAGCTCCGATCGTGTGTCGGAGCTTTTTTTGTTGCAAATTATATTAGAAAGCACAAAAAACTATTGATTTTTAGGAGAAAATAGTATAGAATATTATTGATAAATTGTTAAGAAGACAGAGGAGAGCATATGGCATCAACAAAAGAATACCTTGAATATGTGCTTGAACAGTTATCCGAGCTCAATGATATTTCTTATAGGGCTATGATGGGAGAGTACATCATCTACTATCAGAGCAGAGTCATCGGCGGTATCTATGATGACAGATTTCTTGTGAAGAACACAAAAAATGCAAGGGCACTTATGCCCGATGTATCTATGGAACTTCCCTATGAGGGAGCAAAGGAAATGCTTCTTGTTGAGGACATTGAGAACAAGGCTTTTCTCAGGGACTTGTTTGAGGTTATGGTCTGTGAACTGCCGATGCCAAGGAAAAAGAAATAAATACGCAGCTTAAAGGAGAAAAAATGGAACACAAAACTAACAAATTAACATTGAAAAAGGCTTTATTAATCTATATCGTATTATTTTATGCTGCCTGGGCAGTATATGAGCTGGTTGGCAGAAAGTATCTGGGCAGTGCAATAAATAATGATTTAATTGTTGAACTGTGTGAGACTGTTATAAAAAACCTTGTATGGACGCTGCCTGCCGTGCTTCTTATACATAAGTATTCGTCTGATGTTCTTGTAAGGCTGAAGGAAATGTTTACAGCTAAGGTAAATTGGCTGAAATATCTTCCGGTTTTTGCATTTTTTACTGTATACATTCTGGTCAATGCGTACAGTCAGTATGGTGAAATAAAGATACAAAGGGATTTCGGTATAGCGAGTATCATAATGGTACTTTTTGTCGGCTTGGAGGAGGAAATGGTATTCCGCGGCTGGCTGTTGAACGCTACAGTCAATGAGGATAAGAAATGGCGGTATATCATACTCAATGCGCTAATGTTCCTTATGATACATTTTCCTATCTGGATAAGAAATGGTATTTTTGTATCTTCATTCACACGTTTCGGTTTTATTATCATTTTGTTACTGAGTGTGATATTCAGCACTGAATTTCTCAGAAGCAAAAATATACTTGTTCCCATTGCGCTTCATATGTACTGGGATCTGCTTGCATCAATGTTTGTATGGTAAAGCTGCGGAGCTGAACTGATAGTTCCGTTTGATTTGAGGTTTTTATTACAATAAAGAAAAGAGGTTTTGAGTATGAAGGTGCTAAAAAGGCTGATGGCTGCGGCAAGTGCAGCTGTGCTTGCATTTGCGGCTTGTCCTGTCAATGTGCAGGCAGCAGTAACGGCGGACTTTGCTGATGAATACGGCGAGGTCATAAGCGGAGGCGACTATACAATTATGGTGCGTCTCAGCGGAAAGTACATAACTGCTGCAAGCGACGGAAATGTTCAGCAGTGGGAGAAGCTTGGCGATGATTCTCAGGTATGGCATATAGAGAGTGCAGGGGACGGAAAATGCTGCATACTCTCAGGTGCGGACAGAAGAATGGCGCTGACAGTTGAAAACGGTGACTCCACCAACGGCAACAATATCTATCTTTCGGAGTACAGAGATACAGCTGCTCAGCACTTTATACTCCACCGCACAGATGATGCTTATTATATCACAGGCGAGTGCTCAGGCAATGCCGCTCTCGACGTATATGACATCAGCTATGAGAACGGTGCCAATATTGACCAGTGGGACTACTGGAAGGGTGAGGGACAGAAGTTCTATATCCGTCCTGTAGGCGGAGATTTCAAATTCGTCCGCGGTGACCTTAACTTTGACGGTGCTGTTGACAGCTATGACCGTATCATCATGCAACGCGGAGTTATAAGCAGTTTCGATGATACAATGTGCGCCATTGCAGATATGAACGGCGACGGCGCGGTTAATACTGCTGACCTGGTTCTTCTTACAGGCTTTATACTTGGAAATAAAACGGATATACAGACCTACAGCACCATTTCCAACGAGAAGCCAGATGTAGCCTATCTCTTTGCCTACTTCCTCGGAAATGCTCCCGAACAGGAAAGGCTTTCCTATGCTGTCAGCACAGATGGCTATAACTTCAAGGCTCTCAACAGCGGCGGAGCTGTCTGGAAGTCAAGTGTAGGTACTGAGTGCCTTCGTGATCCTTATATTTTCAAAGGCGAGGACGGATTCTACTATCTGCTGGCTACTGATATGAAGTCGTCACTCGGCTGGAGCAGCAACAGGAATCTTCTCAGCGCAAAGTCTACTGATCTTGTTCACTGGTTCGATGAAACAAGTATTGCTATAGCTAACAAGTATCCTCTTATGCAGGGAGCTGACCGTGCGTGGGCTCCGCAGGCTATATACGATCCCGAAAAGGAATCCTATATGATATATTTTGCGGCGAGAGTGCCCGGGCGCGATGACAGAACGATCATGTATTACGCCTACAGCAAAGATATGAAGCGGCTTGATACTGAACCGCAGCTGCTGTTTGCACCGAAAAACGGCAATGATGCTATTGATTCCGATATAATCTATCAGAATGGCAAGTATTATATGTACTATAAAAATGAGACAAACAAGCGTATATATCTTGCAACTGCCGATCACGCAAGCGGCCCGTACAGCGAAATAAAGCAGGTCTCTGAGGGAAATATAGGAGTTGAAGGACCGAATATCTACAATCTTATCGGTACGGACAAGTGGCTTATGATGTCCGATGCATACGGCGACGGATACTATGTGATGCAGGAGACTACCGACCTCACCAATTTCAAGACCGTAAGCCGGAACAGCTACAGCTTCAATTTCACTCCTCGTCATGGATATGTTATCCCGATAAACGGCGATCAGTATAATGCGCTCATAAGTGCATATCCTTCGGCAGGCCTTACCCCCATAAATACAGGGATAAAGCCTGTTACTGTCAGCGCCAGGAGCGGTGAGCCGCTGCATATGCCAAAGACCGTCACAGCGCAGTATACGGGCGGCGGTACAGGTGAACTCAGCGTTGAATGGAACAGTTCTGATATTGCAAATATTGACACATCAAAGCTCGGCAGTTACAAAGTGAGCGGAACAGTCAGATCCAGCGCAGAGCTCTATGCCGATCCGTTTATAAAAGAAAGAGCCGATCCTTATGTAGTGGACGGCGGTGACGGATATTTCTACTTTACAGCGTCTTATCCTGCCTACGGAAGTGTAGACAAGGGATACGACCGTATAATTCTACGCAGAAGCAATACTGTGGGCGGACTTGCGAATGCTGAGGAAAAGACCATATGGAAAGCACACTCCAGCGGAATACTTGCCAAACATATATGGGCTCCCGAAATGCATAGGATCGGTAATTCCTGGTATATTTTCTTTGCTGCGGGCGCAAGCAGCGATATATGGGCGATACGTCCCTATGTGCTGAAGTGCGACGGAGATCCATATACGGGAAAATGGACAGAATGCGGACAGATGCAGGCTTCATCGGGAGACAGTGATTCCTTCAGAAGCTTCTCTCTGGATATGACATATTTTGAAAATAACGGTAAGCACTATGTCATATGGGCAGAGATAAAGGGTGATTCATCGCTGTTTATGGCGGAGATAAATCCTGCTGAGCCATGGAAGCTCATATCAAAACCCATACTTCTCACAAAACCCGAGTACAAATGGGAGCTTGTAAATAACCGTGTAAACGAAGGCGCAGCAGTTCTTAAGACTGACAAGAAGGTCTATGTGTTCTTCTCGGCTTCGGGAACAGGCTCTGAATACTGTGTTGGAAGACTTGAGGCAGATATTAACGCAGATCTGATGAACACAAAGAGCTGGAAAAAACTTACAGAGCCTGTGCTCTCAACGGCTGATGTCAAGGGGAAATCAGGTCCCGGACATAACAGCTTTGTGACAGACGAGAAGGGGAATCTTCTCATTGTGTATCATGCACGTCCTGACAGCCATGCGTCACAGGGGTGCGGTACTTATAATAAGGATCCTCTTTACGATCCCTGCAGACATACACGCATTAAACGCGTTGTATTTGACGGCAACGGTGCTCCCGTACTGAATCTCAGTGATGAAGCAGAGATCTCAGCGGCTAATAAAAAGGTTACAGCAACGGTAATAGTTGAGTAAAACAAAAAAGCCCTTCCGAAATGAACTGACCCCAAAAAGTTAGACAAAGATTTAAAAGAAAATTTATGCAAAGCGACAAAGCGACAAAGCTTGGTCGCTTTGTTGCTTTATGCAGCTTTGGCAAGACGGTATTCAACAGGTGACATTCCATCGAGTTT